>JBCCSR010000914.1:0-3097 GCA_039199865.1 Bacteroidota bacterium | reverse complement strand
TTAAAAAATCACATCGAACAACTCTGGCCACTACTCGAACGAAAAGCAGATACCCAAAAAAAAGTGGAAGGCAGTTCGCTCATTCCATTGCCCCATCCCTACATTGTGCCAGGAGGTCGTTTTAACGAAATCTATTACTGGGACAGTTACTTTACGATGTTAGGCTTGCAGCTGACGGGCAAAATCAAGCAGATCCAAGGAATGATCGATAACTTTTCTTACCTCATCGATCGATTTGGCTTTATTCCCAATGGAAATCGAACCTATTTCCTGGGCCGTTCTCAGCCTCCATTTTACGCCTTGATGATCGAATTGCTGGCAGCATCTTTGGGGAAAGAGGCCTACACCAATTATCTCCCCCAATTAAAGCGGGAGTACCGGTTTTGGATGAGAGGCAAAGCCCACATTGACATTACCAATGCTTCAGAGCGAGTGGTATCGCTCTCATCGGGGCAGTGCTTGAATCGTTACTACGACCACTTTCCTTTGCCACGTCAAGAAATGCATCAACACGATGTTGATCAACATCGAAATTCTGGACGAGAGGCAACCACTTTTTATCTCGATATGCGATGCGCCTGTGAATCGGGCTGGGATTTTAGCTGCCGGTGGTTTGAAACCATTGACGATTTGCATAGTATCAAAGCAAGCCAGATTGCTCCCATAGATCTTAACTGTCTTTTATACCAGTTAGAATGCACTCTTGCTAAAGCGCATCAGCTCAATGGAGATCGAGCCGAGGCCAAACAATTCGAACAACAGGCTCAGCAACGGGCGCAAAACATTCAGGCCACTTTTTGGAATCAAAGCCAACAATTCTATTTCGACTACAATTTTGTCGAACAAAAGCAAACGGAGCGCTTAAGTCTTGCAGCCATGTATCCCTTGTTTTTTCAAATTGCCAGTCCCGAGCAAGCAGCCGCTTGTGCCAAGATGATTCAACAACATTTTCTAAAAGACGGAGGATTAGTCAGCACCCCCTATTTTTCTGGACAACAATGGGATGCCCCTAACGGTTGGGCACCGCTACAATGGATTGCCGTTAAAGGCCTGCTGAATTATGATCATAAAAAATTGGCCTTGGAAATTGCCAAACGTTGGCTTCAACTCAATGAAAATGTATTCAAAAGGACCGGAAAAATGATGGAAAAATACAATGTGGTTGATCTTAACTTACTAGCGGGTGGTGGCGAATATGAAGGGCAAGCAGGTTTTGGTTGGACCAATGGCGTTTACCTCAAATTATTAGCTATCGTCGAAGAAAATAGCTAAAAGCAATTGTGGGGGATATTCGGCGATGCTGCTTTGCTCGCCCAATTTTTTAGCACAAAAAAATGCCTTAGGTATGAAAAAAAAATGTCTGGAATGTGGAGAAGAATTCAGTGGCAGAGCCGACAAAAAATTCTGTTCTGATCAATGCCGCAGTAGTTACAACAATAGGCTCAACAGCGATGCAAGCAATTTTATGCGCAACATCAACAACATTTTGCGCAAAAATCGACGCATTCTTGCCGAACTCAATCCCAATGGCAAATCCAAAGTACACCGCGACAAACTTTTAGAAAAGGGATTCAAGTTTAGTTACTTCACCAATGTCTATAAAACCAAAGCGGGAAAGACGTATCATTTTTGCTATGAACAGGGCTATCTCCCCATCAACGATGGTTATTATGCCCTGGTAGTCCGACAGGCTTATGTGGAATGAGCGATTCCATCGCTCCTGGCTTTTCACGCAAAAAATGAGTACTTCCACGGCAAACATCGAACGCAAAGTCAGTTTTGTCGATGAAACTAGCAATGACACCGAATCATTCGCATTATTATCTTACAAGCAGAAACTAGAGCAAGTCCCTCCACTTTTTTTACCGATCTGTACGGATCACACTTAGCGTCCTTTAGGCCAAAGCAAAACAAATGAAAAAACTAATCAAAGAAACCTTTATCCAAATGATTCCAGTCATGATCGGTGTCTATTTGGGATTTGCCCTCAATAATTTTGGAGCACAACAAAAATTGGAAAAACAGACTGAAGTATTTCAACAAATGTTACACAATGAAATCGAACAGAATCTCAAAGAAGTCTCCAAAAAATACACTTACCACCAAAAACTACAACAAGATTTCCAACAACTGCTCAACAGCCAAGAACTAGAAAAGGACTTTGGCGAATATAACTTTACTGGATTTTTAACCGGGAAGATGAACGCTAGTGCCTACAATACCGGCATCCAAACGGGGATCATCCAAGAATTTGATTTGCAGCTAGTACAACACCTAAATCGCTTGTATACCCTGCAAGAAGCCTACACCAACTTTAATCGAAGTGTGATCAATAATTACATGGGAAAAGCATTTCCTGAAACGGAAAAAGACATCAGAGCCCTCATCATTTCCGTCGGTAGAAGTATGAACGATATTCTCTCTTTTGAGCGAGACCTATCAGCATTCTACACCAAGATCCTCCAATCCATCAAATGACCAAGAAAAAACGACCTAAATTTTTAGGTCTGAATTGGTATACGCCAACATACAATCTACCATATCCTGGGCCTGAGGCTCTTTGTCTTCTACCTTTTGTACCCCCTGTGTGAGGGCAACCAAAGCGGTAGGATACAATTCAACGAAGAGGATGTTATCTTCTAAGAGGTAATCTGGGAGTGTATTCAGTTCCATGCTGCTTTATTTTTGGATGATAAAATTTATCCTCTCTTAATTATACCAAAGATAAGCAAAAGGTAACCATGTGATTAGGACAGGATTTGTGTTTTCGTTTCACAAATATTTCTAAAAAGGCCCAAGATCACAGATATAAAACACTGATAATCAATCATCTAAAACAATAACTTCAACATAACAATCCATCTAACAAAACCTTGAAACAAAATGAATCGATTCAACATTTAATTTTTGATAAATTTTCCTTGGAAAAGTTGTTCTTGGTTTTTCAAATGGATCCAATACATTCCGAGAGGAATATGCTGAACGGGGATTTCCAGTCTATTGTATGGAAACAATTCGTTGTTTAGATCATACCATAATTTTCCAAAAGAATCAAAAATTTTAATATCATAAATATTCTGCTCAACTTCACTCGAAG
>JBCCSR010000913.1:0-3099 GCA_039199865.1 Bacteroidota bacterium | reverse complement strand
TCTCGATGTCATTGTTAATAATGATACGGTTTGTACTGGCCCACAAGCAATTATCCAATTTGTCACTACCTCCAACACCGTCTTAGAGGGAACCAGTAACTGTAATACCGGAGGTAGTCAAAGTTTATTCATCGATTTATCAATTGGTACCGCTCCAAGTGCGGATGCGGTCGTAACTTTCCAAATGGCTGGTACCGCAGACGCGCAAGACTACAGCATTAGCCCCGCTTCGGTAACCTTTAATGCCGGAGTAACGACCAACCAAACCCTCACGGTAAACATCAACGAGGATGCCTACATCGAAAGCAATGAGGACCTACAAATTACGTATACAATCAATCCCAATGGTGGAGATGCCATTGCGGGTAGTTCCAATCAAAGTTATACCATCAATATCAATAATGACGACTTCGATCCAAATCAGGCGACCGTCACCGTACTAGATGAAAATTTCAATGACGGATCGGCAGGCTGGACCATTAATGATGGTGGAAGTACGACCGATACTTGGGAATGGACGACTCAAGGCAGTAACCTGGACGGATCTTCCTTTATGTTTGTCAACAGCGATAATGTAGGAAATGGCAACACAATGGATGAAGAACTGATTTCCCCGGTGATGAACACCGCTGGAATGACAGACCTTATTTTAGAGTTTGATCAGTACATTAATGTGTACGGACCAGGCACGGTGGAGACCTTTGAAGTAGATGTTTGGGATGGTAGTGCTTGGCAAAATGTATTCTTCTGGGATGAAAATGATGGTGATATTGGAGATTGGGGAGACCCTGATCGGCCATCAATCGATATTAGTGCTTATGCTAATAGTGCCTTGCAAGTCCGTTTCAAATATGTTTCTGGTTATGACTGGTGGTGGGCCATTGATAATGTGAACATTACCGCAAATTCATCGGTAGCCATTCAATTGGACAACAACTCGGGCTTGGGTTTTGCCGAACATGATTTGGGCCCCTTCCAAACCGTTCATTTTTACGATACCAATACGGGCAATATCATGCTGACCATCGAAAACACCTCAGGACATGACTATGGTTGTACCTTTGTAGAAGTAGATCAGTCTGCGGGAGATACTCCTGGGGCCGTATCTAGCAGTACTTCTCAGGTTGAATTTGTAACCAGTCGTTCGCTCAGGGTCATTCCAAGCAATAACAATCCGTCCGGGACTTACGATTTGACTTTGTACTATGCCGCAGCAGAAATCAATGGCTGGGCAGCGATGTCAGGCCGTTCCATTAACGACCTGGAAATCGTAAAGAGTGCAACCGATATCGGATCTGCAACTTTCCTAGAGTTGTTCCCACCCGTAATTGGTGCTTTTGGCAGTGATTTTACCTACAAAACTTCGATCAACACCGGTTTTTCTGGTTTTGCTTTGGGAAATGCACTGATCGCTCTCCCCGTAGAGATGAATCGTTTCGAAGCCAAAGCACAAGAAAAGAGCATTCTTTTGCATTGGCAAACCTCCTCTGAAACCAATAACCGAGGCTTTGAATTGCTCCGAAGTACCAGCCCTTCCTCTGGCTTCTCCCCCATTGCTTGGATGAATGGACAGGGAACTCGTTCGGAACCCACTAACTATTTCTTTGACGACATCGATGTCAAAACCAATACAGATTATTATTACCAGTTGCAGCAAATCGATGAAGATGGGCAAGCAAGTTTATCGGAGATTGTTACAGCCAGATTGGAAGCGGGTGCCGCTCATTTCCAAATTGCGCCCAACCCAGTAAGGCAACAATTACAGGTTCAATTTGAGACCAGCCCCCAAACTGGGCATTTGCGCATCATCGACTTTTTGGGCAAAACAGTCTACCAACAAATTGTCAATCAAGAACAAAGCATTGACTTATTTGTCCATGATTTAGCCAAGGGAGTATACTGGCTAGAATTCGTCAATGAAGCTCAGCAAGTTTACGTAGAGAAGTTTCTCAAACTAGAATAGATCTGTCCAGTTCACCTTCTGACATAATACGAAAGGGCAGCCTCGGTTGAAGAGGCTGCCCTTTTTATTTTATTGCAAGGTCAGGTTTCCCTCCTAAAAAATGGTCGGGAAGCGTTGAGGATCGGATTCTTGCATGATGGTGTAGACCGTTTCAAAAACATCCTCTGGATTGGGTTTCGAAAAATAGTCACCATCTGAGCCGTAAGGAGGTCGATTGGCCATGGCCGTAATGGTACTGGGCTGAGCGTCTAGATAGCGATAGCCCTCCTGTCTTTCCAGTACCTCCTGCATCATGTAGGCAGTTGCTCCACCGGGAACGTCTTCATCCATAAATACCACCCGATTGGTTTTTTTGAGAGATTCGACAATCTGGTGTTCTAAATCAAATGGCAATAAAGTTTGTACGTCAATTATTTCCACTGAAATGCCCACTTCCTTGAGCAGAGTTGCCCCTTTTTCCGCCACTCTAACGCAAGAACCATAGGTGACCAGCGTAAGATCCGTACCTTCTGTCAAAACTTCGGGGACCCCCAATGGCAAACTAAAAGTATCGAGATTGTCTGGCAACTTTTCCTTCAGTCGATACCCATTGAGGCATTCAATTACTAAGGCAGGATCATTGGATTGGAGCAAGGTATTGTAAAATCCTATGGCTTGCGTCATATTTCGGGGTACACAAATGTACATACCTCGGAGAGCACCTAAAAGCATGCTTAGCGGAGAGCCTGCGTGCCAAATCCCTTCTAGTCGATGCCCACGCGTACGAATGATGGCTGGTGCTTGTTGAATCCCGTTAGAGCGATAACGCAAAGTGGCCAAATCATCCGACAGAGGTTCAATGCCGTAAATCAGATAATCTAGATATTGAATTTCCGCAATTGGGCGAAAGCCTCGCATAGCCAAACCGATGGCTTGCCCCATGATGGACCATTCTCTGATTCCAGTATCAAAAACGCGTTCAATACCATACTTTTGTTGCATGCCAGAGAACCCCTGATTGACATCTCCAATTTGACCAACATCTTCCCCAAAAGCGAGCACATCTGTATGTTGCCCTAACAACTGATCGAAGAAACGATTCAACACTTGATAACCGTTGACCAGTGGAGATTTTTCACTAAAAACGGCTGGAATCG
>JBCCSR010000912.1:0-3102 GCA_039199865.1 Bacteroidota bacterium | reverse complement strand
GTGCAGTAGCATATTCAATACTAAACAACAATGTAATAGCGTGCAAAGGATTGAGAATGGGCTCATTGCGTTGATGATCGGGATACAAGACCGCTTTTAGATCCAAATCATGCTGGACCTTCAATACCTCCAAGCACGCTTCCACCGCAGCTCGAAACACGGGTTCTTCCCGATAGAGTCCCAATCCCATATTGCTATGCTGGGCCCCTCCTCCCGGAAACAAGAACACCACTTTCTTATTCTCCTGCTCGATTTGGTGAACAGTCAATTTACTTCGCCGTTCAGGAGAAAGTTGTGCCTTCAAATCTGCTAAACTACTGATCGGAAAAGCAAGACGACAATCGAACGCTTTTCTTCCCAACTGTAATGTAGCTACTAAATCACGAAGCCCTACCGCGTGGTTGTTTTGTAGAAAGTGATGAAGCTGATCCAAAGATCGTTGTAATGCTGCTTCGGTCCTAGCAGATAAATTGAGCAGGTAATGCGTACTTTCTGAACGAGCTATGGCTTTAGACAATGGTGCTTCTTCCAAAACAATATGGGCATTGGTTCCTCCCAAACCAAATGAGCTGACGCCTGCCCGTCGAACTTGTGTTGATCGCGTCCACGCCCGGAGGCGATCATTGACAAAGAAGGGGCTTTCCACAAAATTGATCTGTGGATTGGGCCGCTCGTAATGTAGAGAGGCAGGAAGCATTTCATTTTCTAAGGCCAACACCGTCTTGATGATTCCGGCAACGCAAGCCCCGGCATCCAAATGACCAATATTGGTTTTTACCGAACCTACTGCACAAAATCCTTTCTTGTCCGTAAAGGAAGCAAAGGCCTTAGTCAATCCGGCCAATTCGATGGGGTCGCCCAAAGCAGTTCCCGTTCCGTGGCATTCGACGTAAGTGACGGTAGCGGGATCGACATTGGCATTGCGATAAGCTTTTTCAATGGCTTTGGCTTGGCCATCAATGCTGGGAGCGGTAAAGCCAATTTTATTAGCACCGTCATTGTTGATGGCCGTCCCTTTGATCACGGCGTGAATGTGGTCTCCATCTTTGATGGCCTCCTCCAAACGTTTGATGACGATAAATGCCATCCCGTTGCCCCGGACCATTCCCTGTGCATTGGCATCAAAAGTTCGGCAATATCCATCGGGAGAAAGGGCATGTCCTTCCTTGTGCAAATGGCCCGTTTCTAAAGGCGGTTGAATTCGTCCCCCACCAACAATGAGCATATCGCTATCTCCGGCCAACAAAGATTGGCAAGCCAAATGCACCGCAACCCCAGAACTAGAGCAAGCAGTTTGTACGTTTACTGCGGGGCCCTTTAAGTTAAGTTGGTAGGCCACTCGGGTAGCGGGAAAATCTTTTTCCAAAGCAATTCCCTGCTGAAAGTCATCTAAAGACTGAAAAAACTGGGGATGGGTAAGTACGTTGTTGATCAAGTAAGTATTGCGCGCCACTCCGCCAAATATACCAATGGCACCTTGATAAGTTTCCGAATCGTAACCCGCATCTTCCAAAGCCGCGTAAGCGCATTCCAAGAAGATCCGATGCTGTGGATCCATCAACATGGCTTCTTTGGGATGATAGCCAAAAAAGTGGGCATCAAAACAATCGGCATCCTCCAACAACATTCCACGATTGACATAATCGGGATGATTCAGTAAGTTGGGATCAATGCCTTGTACCTTTAATTCTTCGGCTGTAAAGGTTCGGCTAACATCAGTACCTGATTTTAAATTTTGCCAGAAGGCAGCAATATTTTTAGCTCCGGGAAAACGGCCACTCATTCCAATAATAGCAATGTCATTGTTTTGTTGGATTTTTGCTGTGCTCTCTCTTTGCTCCAATTTATTTGGCGTGGGGCGCTGATATTGTAACTGCTCTGCGATGGTCCAAGTTTTTTCACTCAAAAAATTATCTTGCTCCACTGCTTTCCAAGTTGCGGCCAATTGAGGATTGATTCTGCGATGTTCGAGCAAACGGACATCTCCCATGGGTTTGGAATCTTGATAAATACCATCCACCATTTTTTGCTCTAGGTCCTGATAAGGTTGCAACAAGTTGGGATGAAAGTCCAAACCAATCGCCCTACACAGATCTTTCATAACAGCTTCTGGACGGCTTACCAGTGCTTCGTATTGCAACTGAAATTTGCGGTGACTGGGAATTTGCGCCAGAAAGGTTTGAATACAGTGATGGCTCTCCGTCCAAATCAACTCTCCGAGCTGACGAGCATTGAAGGAATGGGGATGGAGGTACATGGCTTGATCCATGTGCATACGTTCAAAAGAACGAATCATTGCGTAGGGATGCCGCAAAAGATGAATGTAGATGGCATCCGAAAAATCTTGTTCAGCCTTTGTTAAAATGGTGAAATCCAGGGCATAAGAAGGAGATTTGTCCACGAGCAAACGTGGTGAAATCCGATCTTGCAATAATTGATAATAGTCTTGAGTGCTCTTTCCCGCTCGCTCCGCAGCTTCAATTTTTTGTTTGGCTTCATCGGCCGTACACTGATCCAACTCCATTAGTGTTCGGACCAAACCTTCCTTCCAGAGAGCAAATTTTCCGGCATATGCTTTTGCTCTTTCCTCCATGGTAGGAAAACCTAGCAGTTGCAATTCGTTAGCAGCAAAGAGTGCAGGATGTCCCGCCAACATAAGTCGCAACAAACTGGTTCCGGAACGTGGTGGAGCGAGAATAAAAATAGCAGGAGCGTTTTTCTTTTGTTTGGCGCTGGGTTTGACTTTTAATCTAGGTATCGCATGGCGAAACCGATGAAAGTCTTTCTCCATTAAGGTAGCGGTCGTCGTGTTCTTTTTCTCCATGTTGGCCAGCGGAGCATCAAACTGCTTGGCAATGGCTTCCGCATAATCTTTTTCCAACATTTTTGCGTAAGCAGCAATCGTAGGATGATCAAAAATGGTCAGGGTAAAAATTGTGGTTCCCAGACGTTCTTGTAACTGATTGATGAATTGAGCGGCCTGGAGAGAATTGCCTCCCAGTTCGAAGAACTTATCGTGTATCCCTACCTCATTTAAGTCCAAGCATTGGCACCACAGCTCACAGAGATAATGTTCTAGGGTGGTCTGTGCTTTGACCAAAG
>JBCCSR010000911.1:0-3103 GCA_039199865.1 Bacteroidota bacterium | reverse complement strand
GTCGCAGGAGTCTTGTTTTGGTCCATGCCAACGTATACCCACCAAAGCTACGCCCAACATTTCGCACCGCTTTCTACCCAATACATTAAGCACGATAAAAGTCAGACCAAAAGCTGGATCACTGCTTTTGAAGCAGCAGATTTTCCTACGGTGATTGAAAATTTATCTCCTTGCCTTGAGGGTGTGGGTTGTGAACCATTTTACGATGTTTACCTGGGAGTGGCCTATCTCAAGACTGGTCAACTGCAAGAGGCAGCGGATATTTTTCAACAGGTCAAAATGAGTCAAATCCATGTGCTTCGAAAAATTGTGGCTCAATATTACTTCGCCTGTACACTGTTGGAGCAAGGAAAAATTGAAGTGGCCAAAAACGAGTTAGCAGCAATAGCCGATCATCAAAAGTCTTCTGTTTACACAAAGGCCGCGGCCCAACTTTTAAACACCATTGAACAATGAAATACCCTCTAGTCCTCTTTCTCTTATGTTGTTTTGGCCTCAAGCTCAGTGGAACGACGACTCCACCAGAAGACAAAGTGATGTACGTCATTATCGTGGGAGATACGCGTCAATCTTCGGGGATCGGTGGAGGCGTCCAACAAGATGTTAACAGGGTGTACAATGGCTTTAGATACTTCGCCAGTTTAATGGGCTATCAATTTGAACACGAAGTGATTACCGAACAAAATCGCTTGCATAGAGATACCATCCTGAAAAGCATCAGAAAGATTCCTCGGGAGACCGACGTAGTCGTTTTTTACTATTCAGGGCACGGGGAATGTCGTTCGGAAGGAGAAAAAATGCCTTATTTGAAAGTGGATGGTGGCCTAGTTATTCAAGAGTTGCTCAACGATATTCGTCGAAAACAACCCCGATTCTTACTGATGCTGACCGATTGCTGTAACAATCCTCCTCCTACGGATTATCGAGACCAAATCACCCGTAGATCGGATGCAGACGATTTGCTATTGAGCAATTTAAACCATCTGTTTAACGACTATCGGGGAGAGGTAGTGGCGACCGCTTCTCGCTACGGCGAAAGGGCTTACATGGGAGGAAATGGCAGCTATTTCACTTGTGCGTTTTTTGACACCTTTGCACAAATGGGCTCCATCATTCATCCCTTTGAGTGGGAAAATTGGCTCAAAAGAGTGCAAGAACGTACCGTTGATATTGTAGAGAGGGAGAAGTTTGATTCGCAAACTCCGTATTTCGAAATTACGATTCAAGAATAATGAACATCATGAGGAGAGAGGAAGTCATTTTGTGTCTCCACTTCCTTTCTTTATCCATTGATGTGGGTCTTTGATCCATACATCAATTAAGCGAGGCGCAAGGAAAAAGCCGGATCTTGACCCAGCAAGATTCGGCTTTCCTATTTTCGTCGAGCACACTAGAGTGGCAGTTCCATTCTAGTGGGCGGTCACAGACCATTATTTTGACTTGGAAGATTTCATGGCATCAACGGCAGTTCCTCCCCATTCGGTGATGGACTTATTGTTCATACGAACGTAGTCTTCATTGCCAGCAGCTTGAGCAGCTTCGATGGATCTTTTGGCCGTAGCGATGGCAGATTTTTTATCTCCCATTTTGGCTTCGATCAAAGATTGCAAGCGCAATTGCCAGAATTTAGCGTCTATTTCGTTGGCTTTTTTCACCCAACCGTGTGCCTTCGACAAATCTTTACCATTGTCGTAGTAGTAGCGAGCAGCAGTGTAGTAATCGCCACGAGAAGTACCAGCCATCGCTTTTTCGATGGAGGCCAAAACTGGCGTTTCAACGTCTGTCTCGACGGTGAAGGAAACCATTGTTTTTTCCCACATGATGCTGATATCGGCAGAGTTGACTTTGTTGTTGCCGGGCAAGATGGTGAAGGTTTCTATCATCATTGGTAAGGCTTGAGGTCTTGCGGTAAAACGCAATGCTTCATCTTCTGCTTTCCATTCTCTTGGTGTGCCCCAGTGAGTGGTGTTTTTGTAAAAAATCATTTCCCATTCTGCCTTTCCAGGCTTAGAATAAAGGGCATATTTACCTTTTGGTAAAGTTTGACCATTGATTTTTACATCAGAACTAAAAGAAATTTTAGTCGAGGCATTGGCGCCAGTACGCCACATTTTACCGAAAGGAGTCAATCCATCAGCAGCGAAAATAGTTCTTCCTTTTACACTTGGTCGGGAATATTCGATCATTACGTCAGTAAGTCCAATCGCCGTTTCTATGGTGATCATGGGACTTGGAGCTGGTGTCTTGATTTGAGCGTTAAGTGTTGAGCTAGTCGCCATCAGACCACACATCAAGCAAGTGAGGATCAATACTTTTTTCATCTTGATAAGGTTATTTTTGGTGAATGAAGAAAAAAATCTTGTTAGCGTATTATTTGTTTAGAACAGAATAAAATGGGCTGCAAAATTACTATTTCCTTTTCATTTTGCGGATCAAACTATCGTTTAAACCACAAAAAGCGTCCTTACTTTAACATTTTCTTAATATTTTTTATTAAGCTCAGAACAAATGGACTTCAAATTTGATTGAATTCTTCTGCAATATTATCGTTAAGGTGGAATCCATTGATTTACAGGCGCCACTCCGCTAGTCCGCCCGATGAATACCG
Source organism: Bacteroidota bacterium (assembly GCA_039199865.1). Lineage (GTDB taxonomy): Bacteria > Bacteroidota > Bacteroidia > Chitinophagales > Saprospiraceae > JALZUU01. Next base: position 495 of record JBCCSR010000911.1, on the reverse strand, counting down.
ACTTTGACGCTTGGTACAATCGAACAAACCCGAACTTTCCTAGGAAAATTCGGGTTTATTTTTTGCTTTTGGGGAGACGATCTGTCTAGAAATTCCAGGTAAAACCTATCCTGAATTCGATGGGGAGACTATTTCCATCTTCTTCAAGAATGTTGAACAGAACCAGCATTTCATATCCAAATGCTCCTCCTGCCGAGGAGTGATAACCCCCACCCAGATAGAAATTATCGGGTTGAACCTCAAAGTTGGGGGTAATGTCATTGAGTTCGCTCAACTTTTGGTATTGGTATTCAACGTGGGCAAAGAGCGTTTCATTGAATTTGGCCCGAGCAAAGACGCCCACTCCCCACCAAATGTAGCGCGGATTGAGCCCTTCGACAAAAAATTCGGTATAATCAATGGAAAGTCTTGGACCAATTGAAAAGATATCATTGACTTTGTAGCCGACCATAGGACTAAGGCCCAGGGTCATTTGACTTCCCGAAAAGTTTCCAG
>JBCCSR010000910.1:0-3103 GCA_039199865.1 Bacteroidota bacterium | reverse complement strand
CTTCCAACTGGCCAATGGTCAAACCTTGCTCTGGGACCATAAAACCCCTGCAATGAAAAATCTTCGTCCAGAACAGTCGGAAGAAGAGGAAGAGCTCTTGTCATTGCGTTTTTCTCCCAGCGGACACTTCTTCTGTATTCACCTAAAAAACAAAGGACTACTCTACCAGCATTATGGTCAATTGCTTGAAACTTTTGAAGGACAAGTCTTTTTTGCTGCTGATGGACAGCACATCCGTATTGAAATTGAAGAGAGAGAGGAGTTCCGACCTTTACCAATCGAAAAGGCAAGTACCGCAGACTTTCCGTTCCAATTGTTAAAAAAAGGGAAAGAGAAGTACAAAGTCGTTCATCATGATTTAGACAATCACTTGACCTTGTTCCATGTTTGTGATTTACAAGACAATCGTTTGTTCTCATTCAATTATGGTCACCATTTTTCCAAAGATGGTATCCAGGTTTTTCCTGCTCCTGACTTTTCACAGTTGCTGGTAGTAGGCAAAGCCAAAAGTCCAGAGAGAGACGGTCAGCTGCCCAATTTTATCGCCAAACTTTACGAAAACCCGATTGTACAATGGGAAAATGGAAAGATTCATCGAACGACATTTGAGCAGCACAGGAAAAAAAATCTGGCCAAATAAAAGTACCGAAAAGCTCCATGCAAAGGAGCAACCCCTGGACCACGGTCCATTAGTCCTGCGCGATCGATTCATCTAGCATTTGATTTAGCAGTGCTCGGTTGTCTCAGAGATAAATCAAGGCATCACACCAAAGGTAAATGGGACATGACGCAAAAAGAGCTGCGCAAAAATTCGACAATAAGTCCGAGGAATTAAGATTTGTGGCTCATTTCTCCAAAATCAGATCGCGGAAGGGAAAGGGGACCTTTCCCGTAGGCAGGTGGTTCAAATGCTTGGGTAAGTGGTTCGAGGAATGGAATTGGTATTGCCCCTGAATATTTTCAGAAAATTTTCCAGTACTTCAAGAGATTACACAATCACTTGGAATACAAAGGAACGGGTATTGGCCTGGGTTTGTGTAAGAAGATCATCGTCAAATACGATGGCGAAATTTCTGTTGAATCTGCCGAAGGGCAAGGCTCGACTTTGGGCACCCAATTGCCATGGCAAGAGGTCAATACCAAGACCAAAGAGATGAGCACCATAGATCCGCAACTCATTCAATAGACCGAATGGCCCCTTCTGGCACTATTCCAATTTTCCCCAGAAAACTTAGAATTTTTTTAAAAACCACAGCACCAGTATTCCATAAAATATGATAAAGAAGTACGGTAGGAAACTACCTTGTACTACCATCCATAGCAAATAGCCCAATACAGAAAGAAAGGCGGCAAAAAGAAAAATAAAGCAGCCAAATCTTCCCAGTAGCGTCAGTCCCTTAAAGCCAGAAGGCTGTTTTTCTCGTATAATTTCCTGGGTGGGAATGGCAGGTGGGCCATTGATGATAAAGTCGGCAATAGAATTCCAATTGTCTTCCTCACGAGCAGCACTGTGTCCTCCTTCCACGTACTTAATCTGATGGATGGCTTTTGATCGAAAACCAATGTGTCCTGCCCCACCCAAATCTAGGATATCAAAAGTTTCAAAAAAGTAGGGCGCCCAAGCCACCACAAAATCATTGGTAGCGGCAAAACTTAACACTGCCTTTACTTTTCCTGTATTAATCGGCGTTTCCCAATCGTAATCGGTACGAACTACACTGCTAGCAAAAACGACATGCTTAAACCGACAACATTGATAGTCCTTTAAAGCCTTGGCCAACAAATAGGTTCCATTGCTGTGTCCGACATAAGAAAATTCAGCATTGGGATACATGGCTAGCGCCTCAACGTATTGATCCATTAACCAATGTACCTTTTTTTCTCGCTGTCCAAGCAGTAGAAAATCAATGATGGGAAAATAGCCATAGCTGGAGGTTTCGCTGGCAATGACTCGATGCGGAGCTTTTTGTCTGGCCCGAGCCACGATCCGACGGGCAATTTTATGGGTCCAATATCCTTCATCCCGAATTCCGTGAATAACGAATACTACATCGGTTACTTCTGGACGAGGTTGGATCAATTCACTGGCATCCGCCGGGATTTCCTGTAGCGTATCCAGAATTTCGGGACTTTCCATTAACGCTTTTTCAAAAACTGCTGCCCGTGCTTTTCCCTCCTCACTTTCATCCATCAGCAAAACAGAAGTATGATTGGAGTGAGGTACGTCCAAATAAATAAAATCAGCTCCCGAAACAAGATCGATATTATCTTCCGGAGCGACCAGATCATCAATGCTTCCCAGGAGTTGAATCGTAGTGGCGTTGCCCACCGATTTGACTTTGCTCTTGTAGCGCATATACATCCATTGCACTCTCAATTCGGTAATGAAAGGTGCTCCACGTCGTATTTCAAACATGGTGGGTTGAATCCCAATCAATTCTAGCAGTTTACCCAAGCACAATCCTGCCGTAAAGAGAAAAGCCGTTTTGTAAGATAAATGATGGGTGATGGCCCAACCTCTGTTCATTCCTGCCAGTAGAATGATACGGTCTACTTTAGGGGCCCAGACCTTGGGCGCACTGGTTTTGACCGCTGGTTCGAAGGGCGCTTCTTCATTTTCTCCACAGGCATGAATGTATATTTTTCGCGCTAACAGTCCCCCGATACTCGAACCAATAATAAGGATCCGTTCATAAGCATATTCCTCGTAACAAAGATCGATGACATCTAGCAGGTCTTGTACAATCTTGATGGCCCTTACGGAACTGAAGCGATGACTGTGAGGCAATTCAGGGGTATAAATATCTGCATCTGGTAAATGTGCTTCTACCAAGCCTTGCACATACTGCATCGTCTCAGGTGAGCCTTCATATCCATGGATGATGAGTACAAAGTCTGTGGACCTTCCTCGCTTTTTCAGAATAGTTAGTGGGTCAGTAGGCATACTCCAATGGTTGATCACAGATGAAGATAATAAAAAATAAGAACTGGCAAAAGCGATCGGCTTCCGAGAAAATCATTGGCTTATTCGACTCACTTGTTCTATCGCTGCCTGATCAGCGACTTGGGGATAAAATGCTTATCTTTATCATTTCTACTCTTT
>JBCCSR010000909.1:0-3108 GCA_039199865.1 Bacteroidota bacterium | reverse complement strand
CAAAATTCAAGAATACCTTACATCCCTACTACATACCGGAGAATAACCATTAATTTTGAGATCGATTTTTGCAAGTGTACCTTACAATTATAACAAATCACAATCACATGAAAAAACTGATTTTCACCTTGTTTTTTATCGGTGTTTCCACCTATGCTGCTTTCACTCAGCTGGTGATCAACGAAATTATGTACAATTCTCCCGACGGTGGGAACGATTCGATTGAATTCATTGAGCTCTACAATAACTCGGATGTGATGCTCAACCTCTCGGGGTATAGTTTTACAGAGGGAGTCAATTATACTTTTCCCAATATCAACCTGCCCTCCGGTGCTTTTTTGGTCTTGACCAATGACTCTTTGGCCATGCTGAATAATTTTGGCATTACGGCTTTCGAATGGACTAGCGGTGCGCTAAACAATACGGGAGAAGATATCGAAATCATAGATGCTGCGGCCAATATTGTCGACTTTGTCGATTACAGCGAGTCTTTGCCCTGGCCCATCAGTGCGGATGGAGATGGTCCTTCCTTAGAACTTTGCAATCCCAATCAGGATAATGCGGGACCGGGAAGTTGGGCAGCTTCTACCAACGCCACGGGAGCAATCATCAGTGGGGTAGAGATTTTAGCGACGCCAGGAGCGATCAACTCCAATATTTGCCCCCAACCTGACGTGATGGTCAATGTTTCGAATTTTCTTTTTGACCCTTCCAATATTACCATTTTTGTGGGCCAAACGGTTGAATGGACCAACACTGAAGGCAACCACAATGTTAATGGTTCGCAAACTACTTTTCCAACCAATCCAGAATCTTTCTTCAGCGGACCAGTTACTCCTGCGCCCTGGACTTTTTCCTACACTTTTAATACGGTAGGCAATTACAATTATCAGTGTGACCAACATGTGGGCTTGGGCATGGTCGGAACAGTGACGGTACTTCCAGCTCCTCCCGACGATATTGTCATCACCGAAATTTTGTACAATATTCCGGGGGTGGGCAATAACTTTGATTTTATTGAGCTGTACAACCGAGGAGATAATGCGGTCAATTTGGAAGGTTACCGATTTATCCAGGGAATTGATCACGTCTTTTCCAATCTGAGTCTGGCGGCGGGGGATTATCTCGTACTTTGTGAAGATGCTTCTGCTTTTAATGCCGTCTTTGGTGGCAATGCCATTTCTTGGAATTCAGGAGGTTTGAATGATAATGGGGAAGATTTAACTCTGGTTGATGCCACTGGAAATCTCATTGATTTTGTTCCTTTCAACGACAATGATCCTTGGCCCGAAATCACGGATGGGGAAGGCCCTTCTTTGATTGTCTGCAATCCCGACGAAGACAATGGGCTGGCTGAAAATTGGAGTTTTTCAACCACTAACACCGGTATTGTTTCTGGGGGAAGTGGCAATTTAATTTATGCTAGTCCCGGAGCGGCAAATGCCAATTGTACGGATGCACCGCATATCTTTTTTGAAAATGGTTTGGAAGACGTGGACGAAGGGGCCATGTCCATCACGATTGAACTCTTACTGGCGAATACGGGAATGAATGACACTGCGGATGTTGAATTGATGATCATGCCTTCTTCAACGGCCAGCGATGGTTTTGATTTCACCTTGTCGTCAAATATGGTTTCCTTTTCACCGGATGGTCCGGGCGGTTTGAGTACCGGTACATTTGATATTTTTGTTTTAGACGATACGGATATTGAAGGCTCAGAAACCATTGTATTGACTTTGAAAAATCCGACCAACGGAACTGTGATTGCCTCTACGGGAGAAATGGTCATTACTATTGTTGACAATGATGGCTTGGATCCGGAAGCTTATCCCTTGTACGAAATTCAAGAGGTTACTACTCTAGATTCACTTAACCTGCCCGATTCGATTGATGTTCAATGCGAATTGAGAGGAGTGGTCTACGGAAGCAATTTGAGACCCGAGGGTTTGGTCTTTTTTATGGTCGATAAAAATGATAACGATGATGGGATTGGTGTGATCAGTACCGACAATAATTTTGGCTACAATCTACAGGAAGGAGATGAGGTCGCTGTTTTGGGGAGGGTAGACCACTTTAATGGTTGGAATATTATCCGGGCCGACTCGGTGAGGTTTTTATCGGCCAACAATCCATTATTTGATCCTGAATTCATTACAGAACTTGATGAGGATACCGAAAATAAATTGGTACGCATCAACAACCTCTCCGTGGTAAGTCAAACGACGACGGGGACAACCGGTGTCAACTACATTGTGACTGACGGTGTCAATGAGTATTTGATGCGCGTCGATGCGGATATCGATTTGGCTGGAATGGCCTTGCCCAATAAATTTGATGCCATTGGTATGGGAAATCAATTTGATGAAGGAACAGTTCCACTGGATTCATTCTATCAATTCCTACCGCGCTACAAAGAAGATATTTTGGCCTTGGTCAATACGGAAGACTTGGGATTGGAAAAAGACATTCGTTTTTATCCCAACCCGACCCACCAATTTTTGACCATAGAAACCGATGTTGAGCTAGATGAAATTCGAATCCACAACGTGCTCGGACAGGAGCTTAAAGTTTGGAGAAGCATCAACGGCGTACAGGTTTTAAACGTCGAAGATTTATTGGAAGGGACTTATTTTCTTAATTTTAGGAGCGAAACAATGACTTGGACTAGCTCCTTCATCAAACACTAGATCTGCAATATCGTCCAGACGATTAGTTTGCTAAAGGACAGATGGTTCCTACAATAGGCCATCTGCCCTCTAGTAATTCCGATCAATGCCGTTCTTTTTGGCTAAGACTAGTTTAGTTCAGATAGACCACTTGCTCATTGGGGTCTTTAATTTTTACGTCAATATTTTCCCCCATCGTAGTGGCCAGTGAAAGACCAACATAGTCTACCTTGATGGGGAAGGACTTGTGTTTTCGATCTACGAGTACGGCTACTTCTACTTTTTTGGGTAAAATGGTCAATAGGGGCTTGGTGGCATAGAAAATGGTCCGTCCGGTATTTGCGACATCATCAACGATGATGATGACTTTATTGACCAATTGCTTGAGGGGCATTTCAATTTCGATTTCTTTTTCCCGGGGGTTGGCGGGGCTTAAGCT
>JBCCSR010000908.1:0-3109 GCA_039199865.1 Bacteroidota bacterium | reverse complement strand
TCCAAAGTGTTGTGGATTCCTTTCCCGAAGCCTCCTCCGATGTAGGCTATTCGTCCGTATTGATACACAGAGGAAAGCATGCCGACATTGTCGATAATCATGATTCTGGCCGCTTCATCCTGCTTTTGGGCGCGAGAATACAGCTGGCTGGGAAAAGGCAACTGATTTTGCAATTGCTTTAAGTGTGGGGAATGGATTTCGTGTGGCGCGATGATGACCTTCCAATGATTGGGCAATTGATCCTTCAAAAAAGGAATTAGAATGGCCTCATCGGCGGGCCAGGTAGAACCAGCAATGAATAGGGGTTGTTTGCCACAAAACCTTTCAATGATGGGCCAACTTTGTTTTTGCTCCGCAATTTGTTGTACTCGGTCTACTCTTGGATCACCACTGACTTGGTATTTTGAGAGGCCGATTTGGTCCAATAACTGCGTGGAGCGATGATCTTGGGCAAAGATTTGCTCAAATTGAGTCAGCATTTTTCTAAAAAAGCCACCGTAGGAACGAAAGAAAAGCTGATTGGGACGAAACTGTGCGGCAATCAACAGACTAGGAATTGCATTTTGCTTGAGCTGGGTCAAGTAGTGGTACCAAAATTCATATTTGACAAAAATGGCTAGGTCGGGTTGGCAGATTTGTAAAAAACGGTTGGCGTTGGCTGCCGTGTCGGGAGGCAAGTAATGAATGAAATTGGCCCCAGCATAATTTTTTCTTAACTCATAGCCAGAAGGGGAGTAAAAAGTGAGTAAGATTTCGATTTTTGGATATTGTTGTTTCAAGGCTTCGAGTAGCGGCCTGCCTTGTTCAAATTCGCCCAAGGATGCACAGTGCATCCAAACGCGCTTTTTCTTTTTGTTGGCGGGAGGTAATTGTTGGAATAGCTGCTTCCTGCCAGCGGTCCATTTTTGTGCTTTGGGATGGAAAAAGGCAGCTAGTCGAATGCCATTATGGTAAAAAAATAAGACGAAATCGTAGAGAAGGCGCATGTGGGTGACTTGATCGCTACCGAGCTTAATAATAGATTTCGTCGGGGTTTTCGCTAAAATAGAAGGGGAGGGTGATGCCTACTTTAAAGCCAAAACTCAGGTCAAGGCGGGCCATATCATCTTTTCTGCGTTCATCAAAATTGAAACTTCTTCGATTTTGTGTGAAGGCTTGATACATTTCGAGGCCAGCGAATACATTGATCAATCGGTTTTTACTCAAGTGTTGATAGCCAATAAATTCTTGAAGGGCCAAACCGTTGCTGAGCCGATCATAGCCTTTGGCATATTCACCGGCAACTTGAGCAACAAAAGAATCGGGGTCTTGCTGAATTCGGATGCGATGTTGCAATAAGCCTACTCCGACGGTGGCACGAATGCCAGAACGTTTGTTATTGGGCAAGACCGAAAATAATTTGCCAATGTAGGCTCCCATGTAGAAGCCTCTTTGTCGGAGCTGAACGTCAGCAATAATACGCGAATTGCCAATAAACTGGCCATCGGGTTCAATGGTCGAAAACAAATCCTCTTTTACTCTGGAACCAAAGAAAAAGCGGCCATCTACCCCGAAAATAATATTGCTATTATTGACCATGTAGTCAAGGCCTAGTCCAACATCAAAAAAAAGTCCAAAACGGTCGGATAAATCTCCTCCGGGGCTATGAGCAGCATAAATGATGTTTACACCAATGAAATCACCCCGATTGTTTTTTTCAGTAATGCCGTACTGGCCAAAAAGAGGTTGGAAAAAACTACACAACAATAATAGAAACGCAATTCGCATAATTCAATTTTAAAATATAATAAGTTCAATTTAAAGCCATAATGCCTCACTTTGCTCATTAATTACAAAGGTAACCTTTTTTATCAACGGGTTTCTCAAAATTCAACTATCTTTGTGGCTCAAACTGATACCATGACTACAGCCTTACAACCTATCCCAATGGTTGATCTGAAAAATCAATACTTAAGGATCAAACCAGAAATTGACGCAGCGATCGAATCCATTTGTCATTCTTCACAGTTCATCGGTGGAAGCACCGTCAAAGCTTTTGCAGAAGATCTGGCCCATTTTTTAGACGCCAAATGGGTTATTCCTTGTGGCAATGGCACTGATGCACTGCAATTGGCCTTAATGGCTTGCGGTTTGGAAGCTGGGGATGAAGTCATCACTACTCCCTTCACCTTTATTTCCACCGCGGAGGTGATCGCCCTGTTGAACTTAAAGCCCGTCTTTGTCGACATTAAGCCCGATACTTTTCAAATCGATGTAGACCTCATAGAAGCTGCCATCAGTCCTAGGACAAAATGCATTATTCCAGTCCATTTATTCGGACAAATGTCGGATATGTCTCCCATTATGCAGTTGGCGGAGCAATACAAGTTGTGGGTAATTGAAGACAATGCTCAGGCCATTGGTGCAGAATATTTGTTTCCGGATGGCAAACGCAGAAAGGCAGGCACGATCGGACACATTGGAACAACTTCCTTTTTTCCCTCCAAAAATTTGGGATGTTATGGCGATGGTGGCGCCCTTTTTACCAATGATGATGCTTTGGCAGAAAAAATTAGAATGTTTGGCAATCACGGGATGAAAGTGCGTTATTATCACGATGCCATTGGAGTCAATTCTCGCTTGGATGCCATTCAAGCGGCCATCTTGGGCATTAAGCTGCGGCATTTGAACGACTACAACAAAGCCAGACAAAGGGCAGCGAACGTTTATGATGAGTTGTTGGAAGGACTAGCCGGGGTGGAAACTCCCTTTCGGGCCCCTTACTCGACCCATGTATTTCATCAATATACCTTGAAAGTCCAAGGTGATCGCGATCAAATCAAAGACGTTTTAGGAGAACATCAAATTGCCTCTGGAATCTATTATCCCGTTCCTATTCATTTACAGAACGCTTATGCGAAGTATGGTTACCAGCCAGGGGATTTACCAGTTTCCGAACAATTGGCAAGAAAAGTGTTATCCTTACCTATACATACTGAGTGGATACATCCAGCTCAGTATGTATAGGTAAGGATAACACTTTTCTTGCCAATTGTTCGGAAACTGGTAAATCCCCTGGCTGGTAACCATACTTCGCATAAGCGTTCTGTAAATGAATAGGAACGGGATA
>JBCCSR010000907.1:0-3110 GCA_039199865.1 Bacteroidota bacterium | reverse complement strand
GCGATTTATTACCTTTGGGACGATTTTTTGAATTAAAGACCCGTTGACCCTAATCGCATACTAGTTATAGTAAGAGAAACAGCGCAAAATACACATTATGGACTTTGGACTATTTGATTTTCTTAATATTGCCGGCGCTTTAGCTTTCTTCATTTACGGAATGAAGATCATGAGTGAGGGGATTCAGCGGGCTGCCGGTTCTAAGTTGCGGAATATCCTTCGTACGATGACCAAAAACCGGGTAGTAGGCGTATTTAGTGGTTTTCTCGTAACGGCCTTTTTACAATCTTCTTCTGCCACCACAGTAATGGTCGTTAGCTTTGCCAATGCAGGACTATTGACCCTGGTCGAATCCATTGGAGTCATTATGGGCGCTAATATTGGGACGACAGTCACGGCCTGGTTGATTGCCATTTTTGGTTTTAAGATGAAAATCTCTGCTTTTGCCTTGCCTCTAATTGCCATCGCACTGCCCTTGACATTTTTTAAGCGGGATTTTGCCAAAAATGTTGGAGAAACCATCTTGGGTTTTGCCATTTTGTTTATGGGTTTGGCCCTCTTGAAAGATGCGGTACCCGATTTGAAAAACAATCCGGAAGTCCTCAATTTCTTGTCGAGCTGGACCAATTACGGTCGCTTTTCAGTCATTCTCTTTACTATGGTGGGAACAGTCTTGACCATCATCATCCAATCTTCGAGCGCGGCCATGGCACTGACTTTAGCGTTATTATTTGCAGGGGTATTGCCTTTTGAGGTGGCGGCAGCCATGGTTTTGGGAGAAAATATTGGGACGACCATCACGGCTAATATTGCGGCGCTGGTGGGGAATGTTCACGCAAAGCGGGCGGCAAGGGCGCATTTCATTTTCAACGTGGTTGGCGTGATTTGGATGGTTGCTCTTTTTCCCTTCTTTATTGATTTTGTGAAGTCCATGTGGGAGCCCTTCCAGCAATTCTTACTCAACTTTATTCCCGATTTGGATAAAGAACAGGAGGAATTGCAATTGTCTTTATTCCATACAACTTTCAACATCATCAACACCTTTATGATGCTGGGTTTTGTCAATGTAATCGCCAGGGTCGTGACCAAACTAGTCCCTTCTACGGGAGACGAAGACGATGCCTACCGTTTGGAATACATTGGAAACAACATCAAAACTCCAGAACTGTCTATTTTGGAATTGCAAAAGGAAGTGGCCAAGTTTGGGGAGGTGACAGGCAGGATGTCCGGTTTTACCAGAAACCTCATTCGATCGACAGAATCTAAAGTACAAAACGAAATGTTGGAACGATTGGCCAAGTACGAAGAAATTACCGATCGTTTTGAGATTGAACTGACCGAGTATTTGACCAAACTTTCCAGAAAAGACATTACGCCGACAACTTCGGTCCGCATTCGTAGCATCATGAATATCTGTAATGATTTGGAGCGCATTGGAGATGTGTTTTTCCAAATGTCTAAAACGGTGGAACAGAAAATTGCCAATCGAACTTGGTTTGATCCCAATCAACATCAAAGGCTCAACGAAATGTTTGATTTGATTGACGAAGCTTTTGTGGTCATGATCGAAAATCTGCAAACTGAGCGCTACGATGATGTGGAGAAAGACAAAGCCTTGATGGTCGAAGAGCAAATCAACAAATTGCGCAATACGATGAGAACCGAAAACACGGAGCATATGAAGTCCAAAGAAGATTATAATATTGCGAGCGCGATGGTTTACAATAACCTGTTTTCTTCTCTGGAAAAGGTGGGGGATCACATTGTGAATGTGACCGAATCAATTGTTGGAGAAATTTGATCAACTTCTAAAGTGTCGAGCCCAGGACCTAAAATACTTTCTTGGCACCGGAACATTGTAGGGCTTTTTGCTATTTAGTATTTTGGTAGCTCCCTATTTGATAGCCCTTTTTTAGAATTCAAAAAGACGCCTATGTCGTATTTACAAACTACTCAAGACGTATATAAAAAAGCCGCTGAATCACCCGATGTCGGCCTCTGTTGTACTACAACACCCATTTGGCAATTGCCTGGTCTGGACATTCCCGTGATCATGCAGCAAATGAACTATGGTTGTGGAAGCACTGTTCATCCTCGAGATTTGGTTCAATCGCCTAAAATCCTCTACGTTGGGGTAGGAGGAGGAATGGAGTTGCTCCAGTTTGCCTATTTTAGTCGCCAATCGGAAGGCGTTATTGGTGTGGACGTAGTGGATGAAATGTTGGCGGCCTCTCAGCGAAATTTTGTGGAGGCAGAGCAATTGAATCCCTGGTTCAAATCCGAATTTGTCGATTTGCGCAAGGGCGATGCCCTCAACTTACCGGTAGCAGACAATAGTATCGATGTGGCCGCCCAAAATTGTTTGTTTAATATTTTTAAAGAACAGGAATTGAAGCAGGCCTTGCAGGAAATGTATCGCGTCTTGAAACCCCATGGTCGGTTGGTGATGTCGGATCCCATTTGTGACCAAGAGATGCCTGCTCAGTTGCGGGAAGACGAACGCCTCAGAGCCCTTTGTTTGAGTGGTTCATTGCCCATGAAAGACTACATCAAAATGATCACTGATTGTGGTTTTGGTACCGTTGAAATTCGTGCCAAACGGCCCTATCGTATTCTTTCCCCTAATCAATACGAAACGGATCGAAACATTTATATCGAAAGCATTGAAGTCTGTGCAATTAAAGATCCAATGCCAGAAGATGGTCCTTGTGTTTTCACCGGGAAAACTGCCATTTATTATGGAAATGAGGACAATTACGATGATGGAAAAGGCCATACCTTATTGCAAAATCAACCACTGGCAGTCTGCGATAAAACTGCGGGTGCTTTGGCAGCCCTGGGAAGAGAAGATTTGTTTATCTCCGAATCGACCTATTTTTACGATGGAGGTGGTTGTTGCTAGATAGATACTGGCGTTCTTTCGGATTGGTCAGTTGAACAATCGGGCCATTTTCTGGAAAGGAAATGGCCCGATTGGCTTTAATGCCAAGTTCATCTGCTTGAAGGTTCTCCGTGCTTAGTAGTTTCCTCCAAAAGAAGAGAGCCGTTTCGGGGAGAAACAGCTCAGCTTGAAAGGTTCTTAGAATACGTGGTAGAGAAGAGAATGTTAG
>JBCCSR010000906.1:0-3110 GCA_039199865.1 Bacteroidota bacterium | reverse complement strand
GCGGAAAACCGAGCGGATGAGAATACTCCGGTAGATGCCGTCCACGGCGCTCGGATTGAAGTGTTCAACAATACGACGAATAAGCCCGAATTGGAAATCGCTAATCATCCCACACCAACCTTTGCCGTACAATTCGAACAAGGCAATCACTACACCATTATGCTGCGCAAGGAAGGCTATTTTACCAAAAGAATGGAGGCCTATGTTAACGTAAAAGGCTGTATTCTATGTTTTGATGGAGTAGGGGAAGTAACGCCAGGAAAGCCCGGAGTATCCGATGTATTGACCGAACGAAATTCTATGGGAACGCTTCTGGCCAACGTGGGGATGATGCCCATTAAAATGAATAAATCAATTGTCATTGAAAATATTTATTACGATGTCAATAAGTATCGACTCAAGTCAAAGGTGAGAGCCGAATTAGACAAGCTGGCCATTATTTTGATCGACAATCCTGAGTTATTGGTGGAAATTGGATCCCACACGGATGCTACGGGCGACGACAAGTACAATCTGCGGCTTTCCAGAAAGCGAGCTCGAAAAGTAGTGGAATATTTAGTCGAACAGGGTGTGAACAAAAATCGTATTGTTGCCAAAGGTTACGGAGAATCTAAACTGACCAACGGCTGTAAAAACGGTGTAGACTGCTCGGATAGAAAACATGCGAAAAATCGTCGGACAGAGCTCAAAGTAATCGGCTATGTCCATGAAACCGTAGGATCAGACAAATCATTGGTTGAGATCAAAGAAGAGGAGGCCTTCGAACGGATGTTGCAAGAAATTCAGAACCAGGATGTTGTTGAAATCAAAGAAGGTGAAGAACTTCCCGATGAAATCAAAAAGCAATTGTATGGAGCCGGAAGTGAACAAGAATCTACGCAGGAAGAAGTACTGGATGAGCAGAAAGAAAAGACCGTAGTAGAATTGGTGGAAACAAAAGCAGAGGAAACAATCAATGAAGAGACCAGTCAGCCCTCGGAAGCGCAAAAAAAGATGGAGGGGAATAAAGAAAAGGTTGATATCAACTCTGAGCCCCCTACCAATACAATAACCCCAGTCGAAACAGAAGAGGAGCCAGAAGCTATGGCGAAAATGGAAAAGGAAAGCAAAGCGAAGCTGGGAGGAAGTACGGTTTATGCTCGACCCAACAAAACAGAAAAGGCAGTGATTGAACCAGAGTCAGTTCAGAATACCGAGCTCGACGACAAGGTGAGTACCGTAGTGGCCAGTCCCAATAATATTATGAAAGAAGAGGAAAATGAAGCATCGGAGGCCTTCGATGCAGCCTACATGCAGACAGAAAATACAGAAACGGTTTTTGGCGAGGTAGAGGTCAATACCAATCGGGCGGCACTGATGCGAGAAGCCCATCTTCTGGCTTCGGAGTACACTGGATACATGGTACAATTTTATACCTCTCCGGTAGAATTACCTTCGAGTCATGAAATTTTTTCCAAACATGGCAACATTACCGTTGAACAACGAAAAGACGGGGTATTTGCCTACTTATTGGGAGATTTTAAAAATGAGAAAGATGCCAAAATGTTTCTGGACACCATCATGAGTAAGCGTTATCCCGGTGCTCGGGTCATTCAGTTTCGACGTGGAAATCGCATGAACTAGCGATTTGAGGGCAATCAAAGTCGAGTTTTGTCAAACCCCCAAAAAATGTTTACATTAGCATAAACATTGCATTTTTTTTTAATGAGTACTAAAGAATTTTCCTGGCAAACCAAAGATCAACTCAAAATATACGCGGTAGAATGGTCCGTCGAACAACCCAAAGCGGTGATTGCTCTGGTCCACGGACTGGGGGAGCACTGCCGTCGCTACGATCATCTGGCCCGCTTTTTCAATGATCAGGGCTATGCCATGCTTGGCTATGATCGTAGAGGACATGGACGCTCTGAAGGCAAACGTGGCCATACCACCAGTTACGCTGCTTTTTTGGATGAGGTCCAGACCCTGGTCAGCCACTGCAAAGACAAATTTCCCGATTGTCCCCTCTTCCTTTACGGGCACAGTATGGGTGGAAACCTAGCCTTGAATTATTTGCTTCAACGCCAACCCAAAGACATCAAAGGAATTGTCGTTACGGGAGCCTGGATTAAATTGGCAACTAATCCACCGGCTTTCTTACTTTGGTTGGGTAAGTTGATGCGAATCATTTATCCAGCATTCACCCAGCCCAATGGCCTGGACGCCAACCATATTTCTACGGTAAAAAAAGAGGTTGATGCTTATGCCAATGATCCATTGGTTCATGATAAGGTCACTTCAGCGACGGGTATTGATATGTTGAAAGCTGGAAATTTTCTGGCGACTTACCGTGGAAACTTTTCTGTCCCTCTGCTGATGATGCACGGAGGAGAAGACAAGATCATCGATCCTGCTGGGAGCCGTGATTTTTGTCAAAATGTTAGTGGCCTGGTTCAACACAAGGAATGGCCCAATTTGTATCACGAAATTCACAATGAGGCCAACGCCGATGAGATTTTTAATTTTGCACTTCAATGGATGGAAGGCCTATCAACCTAACGCTTTGTTTTTCCTTCCATTTCGGACGTATTCTAGAAAAGCAATGACGTTTTACGCGTAAATAATTCAAATTCAGGACGATCAAGAGATACGGATGACCGCAAGAGATATCATACTAAATTTACCTAAGCAAGCCAGTCCAGAGCAGTTAAAAGGCATCGAGACGCTATTTCATTTTGACCTCTCCGCTGATGATGCGGGAACTTACACCATTGAAGTTTCTAACGGAGTACTGGAAACCAAAGAAGGAATGCATGGAAACGCGAAATGTGTGGTGACGACTAAAGGAGCCACTTTGCTCGGGCTGGTTAAAGGGGAAATCAACCCAATGATGGCGGTCCTCACCGGAAAAGTGAAAATTAGCAATAACGAGGAGGTGATGAAATACGCAAAATTATTTAGTTTGATGTAGCTACAATTGTAACTTCTCTTTCCCTTTTAGCGTAAAGAACATTTGAAAAAAACGCCGAATTGCTCTACCCATTGAGCCGACAAATCACTTTGGATTTTGGGAGGAGATTCGGAGAAATGCCATCAATATCAGTAAAAAAGGTAATGGAGCTGTTCTACTG
>JBCCSR010000905.1:0-3115 GCA_039199865.1 Bacteroidota bacterium | reverse complement strand
ATCATTCCCACCTTCAATCGGGCCAAACTCCTAGAAAAATGCATTCAAAGTGTATTGGCACAGCAATTGACCAATTGGGAATTACTGATTATTGATGATGGATCTACGGATACGACCAGGGAAGTCATTCAATCTTTTGCGGATAAACGCATTGCTTATCATTTTCAAGAGAAAGCAGAACGCAGTCAGGCACGCAATCGCGGTATCGATTTGGCCAGGGCCGAACACCTTTGTTTTATCGACGATGATGATTATGTTTTACCCAATTATCTCAGCGATTTTTATCGGGCCATTGAATCTGGAGAAAAGACCACTATTTTAAGGACGGGCTTTTATTATGAGTTTGGTGAAGAACGAAAGCAAGCACCTATTTATCGAAAGGAATACCATCACCACCCAGTCCAATTTGCACTTTGGGAAATGGTGGGCGTAGTCAGCCTTTGCATTCCAAAAGCCTATTTGCGGGAAGATCGCTTTCCCGATTTTCCACATTGGCAAGACAGCCATTTGATCCTTCGTCTATTGGCCAAATACCCCTTTAGTCAACTAGACAATTGTACCTATATCTACGTTCAACACAAAAAGATGGGGACTCATCAAATCTTCAACTCAGATGAGCAGATCGAAAGCCGTTTACAGTTGACGCTATCCGCAATTGATGACTTTTTTCAGTACCATCAAAGTCTGATTGCCACTATGGTGCAAAGGGATACCCATCGAGCAATGAGGAGCGCAAAGATGATGCATTACGCGGTGGCAGCAGCAGCGCGGAAGAACCGCAAAAAAGCGAGAGAACTTTTGCATCGCTCCATCAAAGCCGGTTTGTACAAAAGACATTGGCGCTTGTATTTGGCCTTTTGCAAACGCTATTTTTTGAGCTAGTATTTCTGTGTTGCTTTTTATAATTGCAATGGCCTATCGTAAAAAAATAAAAGTTCGCCTACAGCCGGGAATTTACGACGAGTTTCCCGAGGACGATCTCCACGCTATTTTACGCGGAGCAGATGAACTCATTTTTACGGGTGGTCGGACTTTACTAAGCAAATTGCTAAAAGGATCAAAAGACAAGCATTTGCTTTCCCAGGAACTAGATGACTGCCCCGTTTATGGCTATTTTTCGGATCGAACCCTAAAAGACATTCAAGCCAGAGTGGATTGGGTGATGGATCGGGGCTATCTAACGTATGATTACGATGGCCACTTACCTCTACTCGTGCATACGGAAAGGGGATGGGAAATGGTCAAAGAATTGAGGATCAATGAATTTTTGAGTCATTTCGATATTCAGTTGATGTCGGAGGAAGCTCCCTATGATATGTTTTACCTCAAGGATCGCAATGAGGAAATGATCTTTCAATTTTTGGATAGGGTAGAGGAAATGAAGGATACCCGTTACCTTGTCCTTTTGGAAGATTGGAGAAAAATTGAAAGCAAAAATGTGAGGCAAAGGATCGAAGCGGTATTGGCTGCCTGGTCGGAGGAATAAAAGAGAAAGGGCTCAGAATAGTTTTCGAAAGAGCAAAGGATATCGAATCAGATAAATGGGAGCGAGAATAATTTTCACCAAACGCCTGCTCCAATTTTGCTTTTGCCGATTGACCCAAGGATGATAAGACAAATGGGTGCTCAACAAAAAACGATTGGAGGGAACAGACCATTTGGCTTTTAGCATTTTTTTAAACCATTTTGCGTAAAATAGTCTTTTGTAGTGAATCGCCTTTTCGCGATTTAAGATTCGATTGTTTGAGTGTACTCGCCTGAGCGCAACGGGTACGGTGAGCGATCCAGGATAAATTTGCCGACTAAGGCTGCTTCTCAAATTAAAGTCTGAGTCTTGCGCCATTCGGAGCTGTTCATCAAAAAAACCAATTTGCTCGATGAGCTTTTTCCTAATGGTAAAGCCATTGAGATGCCACCAACCCTTTTGGCCTCTAAGCAAGACCTCAAACAATTGATCGGGGGCAACCGGTTCTTCCAGACTAGTGAGTCCTTTGCCTCGGATGTTGTCTAGGAAAAATTTTTCTGCATCTGGCGTCTGAAATTGGCTGCCAACCGCTTCGTACAAACCTAGTGCATTGGGATGTCGAGCAAAAAAATCGGGACAATTTTTGAAGCGATTTTTCAAATAAAAATCATCTGCATCCAAAAAAGCTAGAAAAGGAGAATTGGCTTTTCGAATGCCCAAATTTCTACTAGCACCCGCACCATGATTCTGTCGATCGGGATGTTGAAACAATTGAATTCGCGGGTCGCTCTTTTCGAGTTGCTCTGCCAATTGAAACGAGGCATCACTGGACCCA
This sequence comes from Bacteroidota bacterium, assembly GCA_039199865.1. Lineage (GTDB taxonomy): Bacteria > Bacteroidota > Bacteroidia > Chitinophagales > Saprospiraceae > JALZUU01. Next base: position 815 of record JBCCSR010000905.1, on the reverse strand, counting down.
TCCTCAACCAAGATGAGTTCTGCCACTTCCTGCTGCTGCAAAGCAGATTGAACGGCCTCTTCTAGAAAGGCAGCGGCATTAAAGATGGGAATGATCACAGATACCTTGAATGACACGTTTACCGAGTTTGCACGTGAAGATAACCAATCTTTGGTAAACCCATTTTTTATTGTAGTGAGTTGTGTACTTTGTATGATCCATTGGCTTCAATTTCAAAGTATGGGCTTTGTCAAACCAATCACTTTGATCCGCATCCCTTGAGTTTTCGACAACAATTGTATCAAATCAAGAAGAAGGGCCGCTTACAGCTGGGGGCCTATTTTCATAGTTTTCAGAAAGATCGAACCCTTGGGAAATTCGTCATCTTTGGCCAAGGACGTACCGGAAGTACCCTTTTAGTCGATTTGCTCAATTCCCATCCCACTATTGCTTGTGAACAAGAAATTTTTAGCCGACGCTATCATTTACTTTCTGGAAAACTTCGGTGGCCTTATCGTTTTTTACAAGGTATGGAAGCCCGTCATGCACACCAGACCTTTGGTTTTAAAGTAAAGATCTATCAGCTGACTCTTCACCAGCATTTGGATCCCATGGATTTTCTGGATCGATTAGAGCAGAGAGGCTACCAAATCATCTACTTGCGTAGGGATAATTTTTTGGAGCATGCCATTTCTGGATTGTCTGCGCAGCAAACCAAACGATTTCATTTGTTTAAGGGGGAGTTGAACGAGTATCCCCCCATCGAGTTGTCGGTGGCAGATTTGGAGGAGGCATTGGAGAACAGAAGAATGTATCAGGAGCAAGAGTTGAGCTAT
>JBCCSR010000904.1:0-3118 GCA_039199865.1 Bacteroidota bacterium | reverse complement strand
TGATTTTTGGCCGAGAGTTTGTTTTGCTCATTGGGCTCGGGATAGCGGCTGAAAAAGAAACCGTTTCCAGACCAAGAAATATTGGAGAACTTGATCCATTCAATCGCTTCTTCCAATAATTGACCGGTTTCCAGGTCTTTGATGCGTACGGTTCGCCAATCGGAGCCTCCTTCGGAAATTTGGTAGGCCAAATATCGGCCATCTTTTGAAAAACTGTATGCTCCCAGCGAGGCAGTCCCATCGGTAGAAAAACGATTGGGGTCCAGGATGATTTGAGGCTGTTCTTCCCAACTTTTGAGGCGATAGAGGATGGGCTGATTCTGCAAACCATCATTCTTAAAATAGTAGTAGTATTCCCCTTTTTTAAAGGGAGCAGTATACCTTTCGTAATTCCACATTTTCTCTAGTCTTTGGCTAATGGCTTTGCGATAGGGGATACGATCGAGATAGGAGAAGGTCACTTGGTTTTGGGCTTTGGTCCATTCTTTGGTTGCTTGTGCATGGTCGTCTTCGAGCCATCGAAAAGGGTCGGCGACTTCCTTTCCGTGGTAGTTGTCGACGATCAAGGTATCTTGATAGGTGTTCGGATAAGTTACTGGAATGGTCCGAAAATTAGTGACCTGATTAGAAGGTTTACCGCTATTTGGGGCCAACTGTCCCATTTCCTCACAAGCAATAAAGCAAAGACAACACAATAAGGCAGCAACTGTAATGGTTTTCATATTAATTTGATTTAACACTTAGCGGAAAACTGCGTATAAATCCCTTGAGGTTCTAATTTTCGCTTAGCTATACGTATTTTTGTAGGACTAAAACGCAAAGAATTGACTATTTTTTACATTATTTCTCAAATATTCAGAACATATGCAAGTTAGACATTTTTTCCTTTTTCTATTGTGCAGTGGCCTGATTTTGCTGAGTTCTTCGGCCAAGGCACAAGAAGTAACGACCAATGAGTTGGGAGAAAAGATCGTGGTTTACCCGGACGGTTCGTGGAAATATTTTGACGAGTTGGGAAAAGAAGAGGTGTCGGAGGTAGATGAACTGCAAAAGGAAAGCAAGAAAAAGAAACGCAAGGAGAAAAAGCGTAAAAAGAAGCGCAAAAAGCAGAAGTCGAATAAAAAAGAGTTTAGTCCAGCGGAGGAAGAGCAAGCTCGAAAAGAGGCCACTCAAATGGCAGAGTGGGCTGCCGAGCGAGAATCTGCCGCCCAACGCGTTGAGGAAGACGCGGTCTTCAATCGCATCTTTTTGGAAGAGGAGTTGAAGGAAGCCTTTGAAAGTACCGAAACGACTACTGCTGATATCGACGCCCTGGAAGCCAAATTAAAAGCGGCAAAAGCCGCAGAAAAAGCCGCAAAAAAGGAATACAAAAAAGCCCAAAAGGATGCGGAAATAGCAGAGAAAATGATCGACATGAAGAAGGCGAAGCGCGATAAAATGCTGGCCAAAATAGAGAAAGAAAAGCGGAAAGAACGCATCGAGGAAGGACGTAAGTTGCAGGAGACGACTCTCGTTTCTGAGGAACTCAAGGAGGAAGAGAGCGGAGTATCCGATCAAAAGGTTTGGGCCAGTGAAATGAGTGATAAGCAGCTCAAAAAATATAGTGTAGAAGAAGATGTAATGTTTCGCCCTCCCACTGCACCATGCAATTATTCTTATGACGATATTGATGAATTTACGGGTAAACGCCGTCGTGATTTGGTCAAACGTCCCTTTTTTAATCATACTTCAGATCGGCTAAAACCCTATTTTCGCGAACGCGATCATATCAATGGAGAAGGCTTTATTTCTGCTACTTCCGACGGAGTGAAATACTTCAATTTGCAAGTGACCATTTTATCAGAACAGGCCCAACGCGAATTTGGCGTATTGGAAAAAGGCAGTATCTTATCCATCAAATTGCTCAACGGCGATGCCGTCAAGTTATTCAATACCAAAACCTCGACGGGAACGGTGAGTAAGATAAATAAGACGACCACTTATCGTGGACAGTATATGATCTCTGGCGATCAGCAAAAACAAATCAAAAAGAACGAGGTAGACAAAGTACGGATCGTTTGGAGTACGGGGTATGAAGATTATGATGTCTATGAACTCGACTTTTTTATTGATCAATTTCGTTGTTTAGAAGATTAGGTTCACGGAAAACGGTCAACTAGGAGTGAGCGCCATATTTACTGTTTTCCATCCACTACAAAAACTAAAAAAATGCTTGGCTTAAAATTACCTACTGATCCGCGATGGGTCAACTTAGCGGAAAGAGACTTGGAAGAAATTCTTACTGATCACGCCTATTGTGAGCAAAAAGCAGCTACTTCTTGTATTTCCTTGATTCAAATGTATCCAGAGAAAAATGATATGGTCCGCGATTTAGCGCCCATCGTTACTGAGGAGTGGGGACATTTCCGATTGGTCTTGGCCGAGTTGGAAAAACGAAACTTGCAGTTGGGTAGGCAACGGAAAGATGAATATGTTAATGAATTGTTGAAGTTTCAACAAAAAGGAGGCAGTCGGGAAGATCGTTTGATCGAAAAATTACTGGTCTGTGCTCTAATTGAGGCGCGAAGTTGTGAGCGTTTCCGTCTGCTGTCTTTGCATATTGCCGATGAAGCGCTAAAGGCGTTTTACCATAAATTCATGGTGGCAGAGGCAGGGCATTATCGCTTGTTCATCGATTTGGCCAAGAAATATGGCGATGAGGAAAAGGTAAAAGCCCGTTGGCAAGAATACCTTCAGTACGAAGCAAGCATCATGGATGGTTTGACGCTTCGTGGTGATCGAATGCATTGATTGAATACCTTTCTAGAAGATAAAAAATAATGTCTTGGAGAACCGTCATTGTGACCATAAGTGCGCTTTTGATCGGATTAATGATCTATAGTCAACTGTTCTTCTCTGGGGTCAACCCATTTATTTCCAAGTTGATTTTGATCCTTTTTATCAGCCTGTTGATCATCATTGCTTATTTAATTTATCAAGAGAAAAATTTTAAAACCAAGTTCATTCAGATTGGACTCGTCTTGACTTGTATTACTATTTCTTTGTTTCAATTGAAACACGATTTAGATGAATTGATCAGTAGATCGGATGTGAGGATTTATCATCAAAAAGAGCTTGG
>JBCCSR010000903.1:0-3121 GCA_039199865.1 Bacteroidota bacterium | reverse complement strand
CTCAAGTAAAATATGTGTCATATTAACATCGATTGACCAAACATTTGCCTACTTATTCCGTGTTTCAAAACAAGTGACAAATGCTTTATTCGTTTTCAATCTGTTCACTACCTTTACACCGCAAAAATAAAGGCAAATAGGAAACCTCAATGATGGAATGGTCATTAAAATACTCAAAAAAATGACTATTTGATCACGATCAGTCTGTTTAGAACCAGCTAGGTACTATTCTGACTTTCACTAAAAATAAAAAAGACACATGAAAAAGCCACTTATTTTGGTCACTAATGATGATGGGATCACCGCCAAAGGCATCGAGACCCTGGTTTCCATCGCCAGAGCATTCGGGGAAGTTGTCGTCGTTGCTCCCGATTCGCCACAATCTGGTAAAGGACATGCCGTCACCATTTCCGATCCGCTTCGCATTCGCCCTTATCATGGTTTTGAAGGAATTGAAGCCTACGAATGTTCGGGAACTCCCGTTGATTGCGTAAAATTGGCCAATTATGTCGTGATGAAAGGCCGCAAACCGGATCTCTGTCTTTCGGGGATCAATCATGGCTCCAATGCGGCCGTTAATATCATTTACTCCGGAACAATGTCGGCCGCAATGGAGGCCTCCATTGAAGGAGTCAACTCCATTGGCTTTTCGCTGCTAGACTTCTCTGCGGATGCAAATTTTGCGGCGGGGCGCCCCTTTGTCAGTGCAATTATCGAGCAGGCCCTCGCCCAGGGTCTGGGAAAAACAAATCTACTCAACGTCAACATCCCCAACCTACCGACTTCGGAAATCAAAGGCATCAAAATCTGTCGACAGGCCAATGCAAGATGGTCGGAGGAGTTTCAAGAAGCTACAGATCCTAGAGGCAATAAATATTACTGGATGACAGGCGAGTTTATCAATTATGACGATGGAACGGATTCTGATATTTGGGCCTTAGAAAATGGATACATCTCTGTAGTTCCTTCTCAACATGACCTGACTGCATACGAAGCTATTGCGGAACTTCAACAGATGGAAACAAAAGTTGCAGAAAAATTCAATCGCTAAAGCGCATTTCAAAAGGAGCACAATATGCTACAAAAAGATTCTCTTTCCATCGGAGCCCTTCTAGGTCTACTCATTCCTTTTATCGGTTTTGCCGTTTTGCTAGAGGTCTACGATCAATTAGAGGCAGCACAGGTGATCAGCGACATTGGTTTATCCGAAACCTTCCGCAAACGAACCATTGCCCTACTCGCTATCTGTTTTAACCTCATTCCTTTCCGTTTATTCAATCGACGGCGCTTGCACAATAGCATGCGAGGAGTGATCTTTCCAACGGTACTGTACGTAGCCACTTGGTTTTTTTACTTTAGTTCTTCTCTATTTTCATGAAATATTACATTATTGCCGGCGAAGCCTCGGGAGATATTCATGGGGCCAAACTCATGCGCGCCTTGAAACAGCAAGACGCCCAAGCTGAATTTCAGTTTTGGGGAGGTGATTTGATGCAAGCAGCAGGGGGCAAACTGGTCAAACATTATAGAAACCTCGCTTTCATGGGTTTCTGGGAAGTACTCAAAAATATTCGGACCATTCTCGGTAATTTCCGGCTTTGCAAAAAAGACATTTTACAATTTCAGCCTGAGGTACTTATCCTCATTGATTATCCTGGTTTTAATCTTCGCATGGCCAAATGGGCCAAGCAACAAGGCATTCAAGTATTCTATTATATCTCTCCACAAATCTGGGCCTGGCATACCAGTCGAGTACATCAAATCAAGGAAACAGTAGATCGCATGTTCGTTATTCTACCTTTTGAAAAGGCTTTTTATGAACAATATAATTACTCGGTAGACTTTGTTGGTCATCCTTTGCTCGATCATCTGAATCACTTGCCAGCCAGCGATGACTTTCGCCAAAACCATCAACTAGACGAGCGCCCCATCATTGCCCTGCTTCCGGGTAGCCGCCGGCAGGAAATCAAGCGCATGCTCCCACTGATGTTAAAAATGCTCCTTCATTTTGAGAAGTATCAGTTTGCCATTGCCGTTGCCCCTGCACAGCCCCTCTCCTTTTACCAAACAATCATCCAAACAGAAAAAGTACCCCGCTCGACCAATCTTCATCTCATTTCCCAGCAAACTTATCCCCTGCTTCAAAATGCCAAAGCAGCGCTGGTAACTTCGGGAACCGCAACGCTAGAGACTGCTCTACTGGGAGTGCCACAAGTGGTTTGCTACACAGGAAACCCGCTGTCCTACGCGCTTGCCCGCCACTTGGTCAGCGTAAAGTACATTTCCTTGGTCAATCTAATTCTTGATCGCCCCTTGCTCACCGAATTGATTCAACAGGACTTTAATGAAAAACAACTCCTCGTAGAACTACATGCCATCTTGGAAGACCAACGTATTCAACAAATCCTTGCTGCTTACCAAGAACTAAAACTAAAGCTGGGTAGTCAAGGCGCTTCAGAACGTACCGCCAATTTGATGCTGACTTACCTCAAGACCTAAACCTATCATTCCGCGTTCCATGTAAAGAGATCGAGTCAAAAGCTAGCTAAAGGTTCCTATTCCTTAACTAGGAATTTGCATTGGATTTGGTATCTTCCCACGGGCATCAAACAGCACAAAGTCTTCTAAAACAAAAGCGGGATGAATTTTCAATTGAAAATTCATCCCGCTCCTTTTTGAAACTATTCAGTAAACAGACCTCAAAGGTACTATTTAGCCTTCGCCTTTTTTCCCGTCTTCTTTTTGGCCTTCTTGGCAAATGCTCCAGGAATTTCGGCTTCAATTAGGGCTTTGACCTGCTCCAAAGTATATTCCGCTGCCTCTTCACTTGTAACGCGTGTTCCATCTTCTTTCTTGGCCAGCTTGATTTTACTTTTCTTGAAACGAATAAATGGTCCCCAACGGCCATTTTCTACACTGATGTGCTCCTCTCCCCAATTGTGAATAAAGCGGTTGGCCTCTTTCTCTTCTTTAATTTTGATGAGTTCGATGGCCTCATCTATGGTAATCGTCTCTGGATCAAACCTTTTAGGGATATTCACAAACAAACCGTTCCACTTGAAAAAAGGGCCAAAACGGCCTTTGCCACGTGTAAAAGGCAACTCTTTGTAATAGCCCATTG
>JBCCSR010000902.1:0-3127 GCA_039199865.1 Bacteroidota bacterium | reverse complement strand
GTTCATTCCAACGGGTATTTGAAGCGGCAGTGAAAGAAATGCTTACCTGCTCATCGGATAACAAACAATTTTCACCACCGTTTAGAAGGGCGTAAACTGCTGCTGCCGTTGCCTTTGTCGTTTTCCAATGAGTTGTTTGTTTGGTCTTTAGTAACCAGACTTTCAAATCGTTTACTGCTTGCTCATCATTGGCAACTTCATCAAAAACCTCAATCATCAAAGCATGGCTTTCTATCGGCAATTGGTACCAATAATAGCCCCGATTAAAGTTCCAGTACATTCCCATCTCCGGATGGTTGAGGGATCGTTCTTTTAGTGAACGAACAATCTTAGCTGGGGTATCTTTTCGACCATTGCGATTCAAAGCCAGGGCAATCATTCCCTCTTGATAAATGCCTTTCTTTAGCCAATACTTTTCTGCCTGATTCAAATAGTATTCCTGTACTTTTTCCAGGTCATCGCTTCGATCGATCTCAAGATAAAAAGATCTGGTGTAGAGGTAATGAATGGCCATATTACTCAAATGATCATCTTCCCACTTGGTTCGTCCCGAATGAATGGCTTCCTCTAATAATTTGTATTCTTGCATCAACTCATTATCGATGTATTGGACTGCCTTTTTCAGTACGCCAGCCATCCGCTCTTCTTCCTCTATTACTTTTACCCCCAATTGATTGAGGTGTCCCATGCCTTCTACCAGATACTGCGTAATGTATCGGCTATCTCTTCCTCCCGGAAACCAGGAAAATCCACCATTGCCCAATTGTCGCTCTGCCAATTTTGTCATGGCCTGCTCTTGCTCATAAGCCATTCGATTTAAGTCAAACAATAAACCAATATTCTTTTTTTGCTGTGCCTCACTTTGTGCTTGTAAAACCCAGGGCGTTTCTTCTAGTAAGGCAGATTTGAGTTCCTGATTCTTACTCAAATTGCTCTCCAGAGCTGCGGTGTTTTTCCACTGCTCAAAAACGCGTTTGATCTTCGGGTGTTGATTGGCCACAGAACTAGCGAGGCTATTGGCGTAAAAGCGATTAAAAATTTGTTCGGTACACTGATAAGGATAATCCATGATGTAGGGCAAGGCCTGAACGGCCAACCAAGCTGGATTGGAAGTAAACTCAAGCGTGTAGCGATGGTGCTGTAAAGTAGAGGAGGCACTCGCTTTTTTCATGGCTTCAAAGTTAAAAGTAGTTCTTTGCTTACCATAAACTGGAAGTGGCTGGGTCTCAGTCACCAACATACGATTGGTCAAGACGGGTAGGGTACTTTCTTCACCATCCGAAAAATCCCCTGCCTTGGCCATCACTCGGTGCGTGATGGCCATCACTTTGCCTTTGGGAATGTTGAGGGTCCAGGCCAAACGATCGGACTGTCCCGCATTAGCAGTAAAACGAATGCTGGCGTTTTGATTTCCCAACAAATCATCTACAGGCTTCATGGTTAGTGCGTCAAAAAGCTGAAGGACCGCAGTACCACTCATGGTTTTTGCCGTCAGATTACTCACCTTGGCAGTAAACTCTATTTGATCTCCTTCTCGCATGAATCGCGGTGGATTGGGAATCACCATCAGATCTTTTTGAGTGACCACCTCTTTTTCAGTAACCGCCGTTTTCAAATCTTTGGTATGGGCCAGTCCCATAAACTTCCAACGAGTCAATGCTTCATTCATGGTAAATTTGAGGATCACGTTGCCCGCTTCGTCGGTCATTAGATTGGGAAAAAAGAAAACCGTTTCGTTGAGATTGGTTCTGATCTTTACGTCTGAGAGATCCAAGTCTTGCCCTTCCTCTTCATCGGGGACTTCCACTATCGCGACGTCATCGCTCACATTGCCAGCGATTGCTTCCTGGTTCGTTTCAGAATCGAGTTGCTCATCCCCGAGTTCATATACTGCTTCGGGGGCAGCAGCGGGTTCTTGCGCTCGTCTCATTGCGGGCGCACTGCTCTGTTTTTCGAGCTTCAACATGGCCGGCTGTGATCTGGTATTTACCAACATATTTCTAAACTGGAAACCAAACCAGTTGAGGGATGGATATTCTCGATTCATCCGAATGACTTTATTGGCTTGCCAATTGTTCCCAAGGATGCGTCCATTTATCGTGGTAAAATTATTGGTACGCCAAGTTCTTGCTCGGTAGTTATTGGGAAATAAGTTGAGCATCCATTGATTGCGGGCAAATTGATCCAAAGAGGCATCATACATGCCAGCCAATAGTTCTGCAGCTACTTTGTCCTTTTTGTGTCCACTGATCTTGATGCTCCACTCTTCTTCTTGTCCAGGATAAAGCTTGTCGCGGAACGTACCGTATTCAATCGTCAATTCTTTTTCTTTCCAAGGGACCGATATGGTGCCTAGCTGAAAGTGAGGGCGGTTTTCCTGTACAAAGGACAGTTGGTAATGGAAATTTCCCAGGTGTTTTTCTTTAATATCTAGCTCCAGCAAACGTATGTCACGGGCAGCAATCCACTCTCGACGAACGACTTGCTGGTCTTCCTCCACCTCAAACAAGACGGAACTTGGACGCATGGAAGAGCCAAACCGAAGTTGAGCCCGTTCCCCTGGTTGGTACATTTTCTGGTCGAGCTGATCCAAGATGGATAAGCCAAGCGGTACGACTTTTTCATCCAGATCGTAGAGAGTAAAAAACTTTTTCAACTCGACAACGGTACCATAACGGTCCTGGGTTTTGAGGGTCAACACGTAAGAGCCAAGTGGCCAGTTTTTCGGATCAATCGTCAGCATTTTTTCCTTTTCAGTATCGAATGCTTGGGTCAGTTGATTGGCAGCAATAGGCCATTTCGTCATTTGATCTTCATCGTGATAAACGTCGTTGGGAAAGTCTTGCTTGAACGTTTCCTTGGTCATCAAAAAACGATCTGGGACTGCCCAAAGTCGAGTTTTTAGAGGGCGATCAGGAGCACGGAGGCGATCAATAGACAATGTACCACTCGCAGCCGCAAACGCTCCACTTAAGTTTTGCGTTCGAATTTTCAACTGGGTTAGGGAATCTCGATTGACTTCTTTGTTGACATTAACCCCTAACTCAAGCGCTACGTAGCCTACATTCACATTGGTGCTAGCGGTATGGGTTTCTCCCGTGATATCAACTACCGTCACTTCTATCGC
>JBCCSR010000901.1:0-3131 GCA_039199865.1 Bacteroidota bacterium | reverse complement strand
CTACGAAGGGCTTGATCTTTTCGACTTTGATGGAATCAGTGCTCAATACATTTTAATCACTGGGCTGACGAATCATGGCGGCTCCTGCTTTGGACTGAGTGAAATCAGAATTGACGTGGCGGAGGAGGTGATTGTAGCAAATAAAGATCCGCTGACGCCCGATTGTCTTAGTGCCAAGATTTTCCCCAACCCAGTCAATGAAAATTCGAGAGCAATTATTTCCAACTATTGCAGTAATGCTCCGATTCATTATACGATTCAAGACATTACGGGTAGGATCTTACGTGATGGTCAAATCAACCCTTCCTCCAATGAAATGGAACTGGATATTCATTCTTTTCCGATGGCAGCCGGAACGTATATTTTGAGTTTGCAGCAGCAAGATGTGGTTCGAAGACTTAAGATGATGAAAGTCGATTAGCGGATAATCACTTGGCTCTTTAAAAAGACCAAACCCCTCCCATAAAAACCACGCGTTGATTGTAAAGCGATTCCTCCTGTTGAGTGTAATCAAAATTATACTCATAGCCTCTTACATTCTTGATGTTTAGCACATTATTCGCACTTAAAAAGACGACCAAAGAACCTGCCCCCAGCGGCATGATTCTCGAAATGGAAATATCCAGGAGTTGATAAGTCGGTAGTCTTTGGGCATTAGCGGGATCGACAAATAAAGGTTGCCAAGTATTGGTGAGTTCGTGAAAGCGAGTGTCTCGTAAGGATTGAAAATATTGTCCTTGTCGGTGGAGATAGACCATGCTAATTTCGCAAATGTTTGGAAGACTATATTGAAGCATCAGACGAATAAAATAATCAAAATCATAATTACTGGGATAGCGGCTTTCCTCATTCTCCAGCATGGAATGAATATGAGCGAATGATAAACTGGCATTCAAATTTCGCTTTTTGTAGGCGGCAAATAATTCTAGACCTGCAATCGGATTGATGGTATTCTGCAAAGTAGTTCTCTTGTAGTACAGGGAACTCGTCCATTTCCATTCCTTTTTTTCATACAGATATTCAATCGCATAATGATGCGATTGAGTAGCAAAAATATTTTCACTATCCAGGTTCGCTTTATGGTATTTTCCTGCCGATAGCAAAAGGGCATGTGTATCGGAAATCGACCACCTTACATTCAATTGGTGACTCCACCATGCCGAAAAATTAAACCAATCCGGATGGTATCTCATTCCCCCTCCAATGCTCCACGCTTTTTGATTCCATTTTAAGTATAAAAATGCTTCTGGCGTGTGGACCGTCTGCAAGGTATCATAAGCAACAGTGGGATGATCGGGACGCATGGCAAAATTGAATATAGGAAAAGTACCATTGAGTTTACTTTTATCATAATCCCAAACGACTCCTGCCTTGATGCTGTACGCATCTTCAAAACGATGATAATTGAGCGAACTGAAATAGTTTTGTCTCTGATTATTTAAGGTAAGATTGCCAAAAGCAAAGTTACCATCCGACCAATTGAACAATTGATTCCATTCCAATCTGTTCTTTCCCCATTGCTTTCCCAGGTTGGCAATGGTCATATTTCGTTTTTTCCGTTGGGTGAAAAAATCATCATAGGAAGGGTGATAGAATTGGTAGTGATATCTTTCCTGCAAAGTATAGTTATATACTTTCAATTGCGTCTCCTCATCAAATTGATGAATAAAATGAAGGCCTGCATCCACGGAGGTAAAAGATTGTAGTCGCTCCAAAGCCCTTGAATTCAAGGCTTTCAATCCCTCTTGCGTACCGACATTGGCATAAAAAGTTAAGCCATTTTTCTTACCCGTTCTCCTGCCTAAATAGATGCCTGCCCCTGACAAAATCAAGGAAACACTATTCGTATTTTCAGGAATCTCATCGGGCGTATTCATCACTACGGCTCCTGAGGTCGAGTGCCCAAATTCCAATGGTGGATTGGAGGGAAACACCGCAACTGATTTCAGCAAGGCGGTATTAAAAATACTAAATTGCCCTACCCCATTAATTTGATCCAAGCGCACCGCATCTTTTACTGGAACGTTATTTAAAAAAATTCCTGTTTCGTAAGCAGGACTGCCACGTAAACTCACATTAGCGGTCTCATCAGCAGAGGTGGAAGCTGGCAAACTTTGAACGGCGAGTAAAGCATCTGCCTTGGCATTAGGATTGGTATAAATATCCAATTGACCTAAAGTTTCTACACTAAATTCTTGTGAAATTATTCGAGTGGCTTTTACCTCGACAGTTAGTGCTTCTACCGTATTTGCCTGTAACGCGATCGTTTGAAAGTTGATTGTTTCTTGGCCAACAGGGAATCTCATCGCTTTATATCCTATGTAAGAAACAAATAAAGTATCTGCCTGTTGTGCTTTTTGCGTCAATTGAAACTGTCCCGTTGCACTGGTGTAAGTTCCACCCAGTAAGTCGGATTGTAAAAATAAATTAGCGCCCACCAAGGGCTCTTTAGAGTCGGCATCGATGACCTGTCCTTGGATTACTCTGGTCTGAGCAAAAAGGGTTTGGACATTTATCCAGCAGAGCGCAATCAATAAGTAAGAGTGGTTGAATTTCATGATGTTGTTTTTTGGACTTAGGGTTCCAGCAAGGTGTACGGCTCAAAGTTGGTTTTTTTCCATGAAGGTGGTGGAACGTCTCTAGGGTAATACTCCCTGCGTTTTGCTTTAATCTTGAGGATTCCCCGATGCTTGCGTCGGGTGTCCGCGTAAAATTTGATCTTTTAGGACTCTAGTTTGGCCTTTGCCTCCGGCGGGATACTTTTTCAATCGCCAAAAAGTATCCAAAATGCTTGTCAAAATGAACTCGCTCTGCTCAGACACAATTTTGACCCCCGCCCACTACTTAGTACGTGGCACTTGTAGCGCGTTGATACCTCGGGCCCCGAGGAGATTCACTTGACCTTTTCTGCTTTCGCCAACAAATGATGTTTTACCCAACCAAATTCGGGAGCCAAGTCTAAGCACTTTTTAAAAGTTTCCAGTGCTTCCTTTTTTTGATCATTTGCTAAATAAGCCTGTCCTAGCCAAACCAGCGCATTTAGGTATTGCCAATTCGAATCTAGATCTGATGGATCTTTTTCATAGATGGCGACTGACTTTTTAAAATTTTCAATAGCCAGAGGAATATCT
>JBCCSR010000900.1:0-3132 GCA_039199865.1 Bacteroidota bacterium | reverse complement strand
GGTGGCGGTGGTGGTGGTGGCGGTTCAGCCGTTCTTGGTGGTTCGATCTCAATCTCTTCATCCAGTTCGAGGGCATTGTCAGGAATGATGACCTCATCTTCGTAACTGGTCCAGCTAAATGCTAAAATAGCAATCCCAAGTGCCGCCAAAAGTCCGAAATTGAAAAAAGTACCACTCAAGCGAAAGGCATCCACTTCAGGATATTTATTTCGGCCTTCCAGAGGTGACTTTTGAGCTCGGCTGGCAAAGGCTTGCTGAAGATCGGATTCCCCACTTTTTGAAAAGCGTCCCTTCATAATAAAAATTATGGCGGTAATTAAGACAATAATACCAACCAAAAGAATGATCAGTGTTTTGCCGGGGATCGCAATATCCATATTTGCAATAATTTATGAGTAAAAAAAATGTTTAAAGATGTATACTCCAATGATTGAACCGATAATATTAGCAATAATATCCAGAACTTCAAAAAATCTGTTGGGGAAAAAAGCATATTGCATAATTTCCATGCTCACTCCGTAAGCGGAGCTGATGACTACTGCTAAAATTAGGGTCGATACTGCCAGAACTTTCTTTGCATTTTTAGTATAAAAGCCTCTTAAAATCAGGAGGGTCAGTAAAGCGTAAACTACTGCATGTCCCAATTTATCGACCGAAACCAAATCAAACCACGATTCCGGAAGGTTGACGGTCGCTTTGGCCGACAGCAAGGCAATCACTAAACTCCAAAGAATTGCCGGGTAAAAATATTTCAATTGATACAAAGCGTTGAGTCCGGTGCTCGTTTATGAATGATGCGATCAATTCGCGTTTTGGTGGATGATGGTCAACTTTTTTTTCAGAAGACCAAGTCCATTTTAATTGCTGACCAACTTTTCGTAAGCGCTAGCATCCATAAGATCATCTAGCTCTGATAAATCGGAAAGTTTGACCTTGACAATCCATCCCTCTTTGTAGGGATCTTCATTGATGATGGTAGGATTGTCTCCTTCGGATTCGTCCAACTCTTGGTTGAACTCTAAGATTTCACCTGAGACGGGCATGTACAAGTCCGAAGTGGTTTTGACGGCTTCTACTGTACCAAAAACTTCATTTTGGCCCAGCGTTTCACCGACCGTTTCAACTTCTACGTATACCAGATCTCCCAACTCGCTCTGGGCAAAGTCAGTAATGCCAATGTAGGCGACGTCCCCCTCGATACGAATCCATTCGTGTTCTTCTGTGTATTTTAAATCAGCGGGAAATTCCATAATAAATTGGTTCTACTCGTTTTTGAATAATAAATAATTGGCGATGCCCTCCCAATCGAAGATGACTCATCGCCAATTAAATGGGCATAAATTTGTGTCTGCCCAAAAATAGAAGAATTTTTAGAAAACTATTGCTCTCAGCCTTAGTTTTTCATCGTCAATTCCTCTTCTTTTAAATATTCCTGAACCCATTTGGTGGTGACTGATTTCGGTCGCTCTAGTGGGAAGCCCAAAGCACGTGACCAACAAAGTGCTGACAAGACGCCCAGTGCCCGAGACACTCCAAATAATACGGTGTAATAACTGTATTCCTTTAGACCATAGTGAACCAACAAAGCCCCAGAGTGGGCATCTACGTTAGGCCAAGGATTTTTTACTTTCCCTAAGGACTTGAGGATTGGGGGAATCACATCAAAACATTTCCAAACCACATTGACGATGTCAGAATCCTGGATGTATTCCTCGGCAAAACGTTTTTGCGCAATAAACCGAGGGTCGGGTTGACGCAAAACTGCGTGGCCATAACCGGGGATGACTTGTCCAGAAGCCAGCGTACTATTGACGTAGTCAATGATTTGCTCTTTGCTGGGTTGGTTGGTCCCCAGAGCATCCAACATTCTAAAGATCCATTTGATGACTTCTTGGTTGGCCAAGCCGTGTAGCGGTCCGGCCAAAGCCGACATCCCGCCCGAAAGCGAGTAATAAGCGTCACTTAGGGTTGATCCAACCAAATGCGTGGCGTGCGCAGAGGCATTTCCTCCTTCATGATCAGCGTGAATGGTCAGGTACAAACGCATCAGGCTACGGAAATCGTTCGATTGGATGCCAAGCATGTGCGCAAAATTGGCTCCCCAATCCAGAGAAATGTCTGGCGCAATATGCTGACCATTATGGTAAGTTCTACGATAAATGTAAGCTGCCACCCTTGGGAGTCGAGCGATCAAGTTCATGGTATCCTCATAAGTAGGATCCCAATATTCATTTTTATTTAACCCTTCTGCATATCTACGAGAAAATTGACTTGCAGTTTGCATGGAAGTAATGGCGATACTCAATTGGGTCATGGGATGCGTACCGACGGGTAGTGCATCCAATACTTTGAAGGTATGATCCGGGACTACAGCTCGATTTCTCCACTGATCGCAAAGCCATTTCACCTCTTCGTCGGTAGGAATTTCCCCCACCAACATCAACCAGAACAAACCCTCAGGCAGAGGTTCTTTACCACCTTCTGCTTTAGGCAATAATTCTCTTAACTGAGGGATGGAATACCCGCGAAAACGAATGCCTTCAATGGGATCGAGTGCCGAGGTTTCCCAAACCATGCTCTTGACGCCTCTCATTCCACCAAATACTTGTTTGAGGGTCACCTCATCAACTTTGGTAGTGGCATGTTCTTTAAGTAAGGCTTTGATTTGCCCCTTTAGGGCGAATGATTTTTCTTGAAATTTTTGCTTAAGCGGGTCCATTAACGTTTTTATATGGTTTGATCAATAAAGTGATGGAATACTAGTTGGTATCCTTTTTATTTTATAACTGCTGCTAAAGTGCGATTGTTTTGTGAAATCGGGAATATTGAATTTCCCTTGTTTTACCCAATCAGCTGCTTCCTCTAGCATCATGCATTTTACTGCTCCATTTGCAGGGTGGCCTTTTCGATTTCTAGCTCCGAAGCACCACTTTCTCTCATCGCCTTTGCCTTAGCAGCTCGTTTTTCTCTTACTTTCAAAAAATTCATTTGATACGCTCTGAGTTGATCTTTTTGCAAGATCAGCTTGATCGATCCTTCATTCCCTTGTTGGAGCGCTTTGAGCTTCTTTACGTATAAATCCGGTTGACTGGTTTGGAGACTACTGATCTGATTGAGCTGCTTGCTCTTCCG
>JBCCSR010000899.1:0-3133 GCA_039199865.1 Bacteroidota bacterium | reverse complement strand
CAAATGTTGTATTCCAATTTCCTCAAGAAAACGACTGGGTTTATTGTAACGCATCTGCCCAAACTTGTAACGACCATTGGCAAAAGACAAAGTCAACATTCGTTCGGCCCTAGTAATGGCTACGTAAAACAGCCGACGCTCCTCATTGATATCGTCTTCGGACTCCATCGACATAAAGGAGGGAAAGAGTTTTTCTTCCAAACCGACCACAAATACGGATTTAAACTCCAATCCTTTTGCCGCATGCACCGACATGAGCGTAACAAAGTCGCCATCCTTCTTTTTATCATCCGCATCGGTGTACAAAGCAATATTTTGCAGGTAACTGGCCAGCGATTTGTCATTCGTCAAATCTTCTGAAACTTCATCATCCTCTACAAAATCTTTGATCCCATCCAATAAGCCATTGAGGTTTTCTAAGCGATTCATTCCTTCGACGGTCGTATCTCTTTTGAGAAAATCTGACAGACCGCTCTGACGAGCAATGTAAGCTGCCAACTCATGAGCGTCATGGGCCTTTGCCGCTCTTTTGCCAAACTGGAGAATCATACTCTGAAAATCTTTGAGCGATTTTTTTGCCCGATTACTCAAATCTACCGTAGGAATACATTCCCACATAGTCAAGTTATTTTCGCTAGCCTGCCTACTGAGTTTGTCAATGGTACTGGCTCCAATTCCTCGTCTCGGATAATTGACTACTCGCCGAAAGGCCTCCTCATCTTTAGGGTTAATGGTTAAGCGCAAATAAGCAATCAAATCCCTAACTTCTTTTCTTTGGTAAAAAGACATTCCACCAAAAACGCGATAGGGAATGTTGTATTTTCTCAGGTATTCTTCAAAAATTCTAGATTGCGAATTGGTCCGATACAGAATAGCGATCTCCTTGTTGTGAAAATGAAATCGATTGCGATGTTCAGCAATGGCATCGGCAATTCGTTTCCCTTCTTCCGTATCCGTTAGGCATCGAATGACTTTGATTTTTTCTCCTGCACCTTTATCTGACCAAATCTTTTTAGGAATCTGTTTCTGGTTGAATTTGATTACCTCATTTGCGGCTTGTACGATGTGCTCGGTAGAACGATAATTTTGTTCCAACTTGAAGGTTTGCAAGCGTTTGAAGTCTTTCTGAAAGTTGAGAATATTTTCAATCGTCGCTCCACGAAATGCGTAAATACTCTGTGCGTCATCTCCCACTACACACACATTTTCTTTACTCTCGGGGTAAAGGATCAATTTTTTCAAAATAGCATATTGCAAGTAGTTCGTATCTTGAAACTCATCGACTAGCAAATACTTGAACTTTTGACGGTATTTTGTCAACACCTCATCTTTGTTTTGGTGAAGCAAGATATAGAGTTGAAATAACAAATCATCAAAATCCATTGCCCCAGCTCGTTTACAGCGAATTACATATTGCTCATATATTTTGTGAAACAAAGGACGTTTCGACATTTTATCCTGTTGCCGTAGCGTTTCATCTTGAATGTAAGCCTTGGGAGGAATTAGGTTGCTCTTTGCCGAAGAGATCCGAGTTCGAACTGCATTTGGATTATAAGACTCTTTATCGAGATTCATCTCCTTAATAATCGATCCGACCATAGATTTCGTATCATCGGTATCGTAAATGGTGAAGTTGGAATCAAAGCCAATTTTATCGGCTTCTACCCTTAGGATTCTGGCAAAAATAGAGTGAAAAGTCCCTGCCCAAACCGACTGTGCCCGATCTCCAACAACGGTGGCAATCCGGCTTTTCATTTCCTTTGCAGCTTTATTGGTAAAAGTAAGGGCCAAAATTTCCCAGGGAGCTACACCTTCTTCAATTAAATGTGCAATCCTATAGGTTAAAACCCGAGTTTTCCCCGAGCCTGGTCCAGCCACCACTAGGACTGGTCCTTCCGTTGTCGTAACTGCTTGACGTTGTACTTCGTTTAATTCCTCTAAATATGCTTTCATCAATAGATGTTTTACTGAATTGTTTTAACCAAGAGACGAATACGATATAGGAAAGCTAGATTTATTCGGCCTCCAAAGCTTCCCAATATTCTACTGCCCTTCGAGTATGCGGAATACAAATGGATCCACCGACTAAATTGGCGATGGCGAATACTTCAAATACTTCTGCTTTAGTTACCCCAAGTTCGAAACAAGTTCCAAGATGATAGCTAATGCAATCATCACAACGCAAAACCATGGATGCAACCAGCCCTAGCAGCTCTTTCGTTTTAGTGGGCAAAGCGCCATCTTGATACGCATTGGTATCGAGGTTAAAAAAACGTTTGAGTACTTTGTTGTCGTGTGCCAAGATTTTTTCATTCATCTTGACCCTATATTCGTTGAAAGCGTTGACTTTTGACATATACTAATGATTTTAGTGGTTTTAAAATTAAACAGTGCCTCTATTTCGCCACCTCCACAAGGAAACAACCATTCTAATGGGTAAAATGATGGCAATAACAGTGCTCCCTACACCAAAGAGTAGCATTTCATTGCGAATATAGCTGCCCATCGAAGTCACTTCGTCGATAGAAAGGTGAGACAAGAAACTATCCAATCCCTTTTCATCCAAGAAAGTTTGAAAATAGTTAATCCCATTGATCAAGTAAAAAATAACGGGAATACTCAAAATAATGATAAAAGCCTTCAAGCGATGAAGATGCGCCAGGAAAGTGTGTTTCAACAAAAATACGTAACGAGTAAAAGTGATGAAAACAATGATGTATACTATGTTGATCCACAGAAAGGGATAAGCATCAACTTTGTTTAAGATTGGAAACAGTACGCCAAAAACAACTAGAGAAGTAAAAAGCCACCAGAACAATTCTAGGCGGAGAGATAACGCAACTTTTTCATTCATAATGAATCATTTCAGATCAGACCACAAAGTTACGGTTAAATTTATAAAGCGAGGTCAAAAAAAAAGCCCAAGTTTGAACTTGGGCTTCTTGGTTTTTCCTTTGTCTGTCTTCTTTTGAAACACCAAAAGAAACAGGACAGGAAAAAAAGGGTTGGCGGCGACTTACTCTCCCACCTGGTAGGGCAGTACCATCAGCGCTGAAAGGCTTAACTTCTCTGTTCGGAATGGTAAGAGGTGATCCCTTTCGCTATAGCCACCAACAATTCTTCAATATTTTTG
>JBCCSR010000898.1:0-3134 GCA_039199865.1 Bacteroidota bacterium | reverse complement strand
GGCAGCATCTCCCAAGTCTGGTTCATAGCTAGAGGTCAGTTTCTGGTGATGTTTATTACTGAATTTTTCTGCTCCTTTATATTTAGCGAAGTATTCACTTTTTTCAGGCTTAGACTTATCTACGCTCTCACCAATGATCATCTTACCTTTTTTAGCGGCAATCGTATCCTTGACAGAAATGACATAGCCTTTCCATTTTTTATTAATCTGATAGATCAAATCCAAATTCTTGATTGCTTTTCCTTCTTTGTATTTTGCCCTCACTTTGAGTAGACTATCGGCCAATTTTTCATTCATTTTTGATGCGAAAGCGGTAATCTCGATGAGCGCCTCGATTCGACTGTCGTATACCTTGCCTAGATTGTAATGGTGTTTTGTGAGATCGGTACTTGCCTGTTGTCCTTTGACTTTACCTTTATCCTTTTTGTATTTTAATCCACCTGATTTTTGATCTTTATCGATATGCTTGGTCTGTACTTCATCATAGGCTGCATCACTTAGCTCTGCAACCTGAACAAAGCTCAATGCTTTGAACTGATTAGCCTTTAGCTCTTTTGCTTGCTCTGCTGTAACATGTTTGAGTTGACCCATGTGCAATACTGCAATAGTGGCAGGAGGGAGTTGAGCAAACGCTTCTTTTGGAATGGCTTTAATTTGATCCTGACTCAATTGTTTGAACTGGTCGGCCGTAACGGATTTGGCTTGGTTTGTGGTTAATTTCTTGAATAAGTTGGCATCTAGTTTTCCAAACAAATCTTTTGGTAATTTACCCAAGCTAGCGGCTTTTAGATCACTAAAATTTGCTGCGGTGATGTACTTTAAGTGTTTATCTTTTAGTTGGGCAAAACCATTGGCATCTAGCTTGGTGATTTTTCCTGAGTTCAATAGTCTTTCTAGCGGAGCGTCCCCCTTTTCAGGCTTGGGCGCTTTTCCCAACGCTTCTGTCTTGACCGCATCCACATGTTCATCGGTCAATAGATCGTAGACCGTTTTGGTTTCCGTTTTACTTACCGGGATGTCTTCAAAAGTAAACAACTTGCGTAGTGCGTCTCCGCTCAATGATTTGATCCCTCCCCCTTTTTTAATCGTCAATAACCGCAGGGCTACTTCGTTATTGATTTGTGCAGGCTGAATACTACCGACGAAGTTTTCGAGGGTGTCAAGGTCAATTTTGGCTACAAAATCTACTGAGAATGCTTGAAAGTTTTTGGGATGCGCTCGATTATTTATAGCAACAATCTTAGAAATTTGCTTACTGGTCGCCTTCTTTAGTTTATCTTTGATGAGTTCAAATTTATCATTGGGCAGTTGTTCAAAAAAGTACTCGCCAAATGCTAAAATGTGTGTTTCTGTCAATTTTTTAAATTGATCATTTTTTAACGCTAAGGCTTGATCTCCGCTGAGTTGCCCCGCAATCTGCTCAAATGTTTTTTCGTCTAAAGCATCAATTTTACCTACTAAGTTTTTTTTGATGGTGTTTAATTCTTTTTTCTTTATGCCTTGTTTGCTCTTTTTACCCTGACCCGAAATAGTGGCAACTGTTTTTTCGATCTTCTCTTTAGAATATTGCTTTAAAACGTCACCTAAGGGATTGTCCTCGGTTTCAACTAATATTTTGAAATCTTCGTCTTCCAGGTGATTGATCTGTTTTGGACTTAACTTTGTAATCAATTGTTTATCCGCTATAATGCCATCGAATAGTCGATGAATGGTCATTTTGGGAACTCCTGAGAAAAGCGTTTCATCTTTTGCGATAAGCTTCAGATGGTCAATCGTTATATCTTGATGTTTACAGATATCGGTGATTTGGTTGACCCTTAATTTTTCGCTTCCAGTAGTAAATGTGGCCAACATTTTGGTGAACGTCTTTGCCCAGCTACCATCTTTGATTTTGGCCAACTTAGTGCCAGAGATTTTATGAATTTCCCCCTTAAGTTTTGCTACGTCTTTTTCCCAGTAGATCTCTTTTTCGACGTCCTTTATTCGTTGCAGAACTAGGTGCTGTCTTTGTAGAGCAACGTGAGATTTGTTTTGAATGGGGTCCTTTTGTTGAAACGTTTTTCTTTGGATTTGTTGCTCAGCCAATTGGTTGGCCTGCTCTTGCAATTGCGCCGCTCTTTGCGTTAGCGGACTCTGCTTGATATAAGTTTGTAATTTCTGCTGCGCAACGATACCTGGTGGGAGCTGGCTTTTTGCCGTCTTTTGAACTAGCAGATCTTGTTGATTGTTATTCTCTTTTTTCGGCACCTTCGGTGCATCGGGTTTTTGCTTGGCCATCCAATATCATCTTTAAATGTTCAAAGGTTATACGAACAGGTTAAAGGAATGTTGCTTTGGTCTTGCATCCTAAAAATTGGTGTTTAATTGATGGTCTAACGATTGTTTTATAAAATCAGTCCGTACCAAAAGTTATCCAAAAGGTTCCCAATTGAATTAGATGGATTGGTGCAACCACCAGGTTCCAAGAGAGTCAAAAGGATTTGAATTTTTCGGAAATATCCATCATCCACATTTCCAACTTCATCAATGCGAAATGTGAGGGCCTCCTGGAGGATAATCCCTAGGTAGCTCCCTTCGGGAAACAGTGGTAGAGAAATGATTCGAAATGAAATACCTGAATAGGAGTAGCCCAAAAGGCTTAATCGCAGTGCTTTTTAGCGGTTTTTTACCGGAAAATATCCTAGACTCCCATTCCTGATGAAATAAGGACAAATACCTGACGCTTTATTTGTCATTCTTCTCTTATCTTAGTGTAGAATATCGCGGTAGAATTAATATTTTACCTGCCCATTGGGAAATCAGCTGCATGTCAATAGCAAAAAACATTGTATACTTATGTCTGGGAAGTTTGGCCTTCCTGTTGGTTTATTGTAATAAAAATAATCAACAGCTGACGGAGGTCCATCGCTATAAAAACCTTAGTGATTCGGTGGACTATTTGGGGATGCAAACCTGTATTTCTTGCCACTCTAATATCCACAATACTTTTCAACACACGGGAATGGGCCGCTCTTTTGATCGGGCAAGTCCCCAAAAAAGCGATTCATCGTACACTGGGCATGAACTGGTTTACGATGATAAAAACGACTTGTATTATCGTCCATTTTTTCGCGATGAAGTCATGTACATTACGG
>JBCCSR010000897.1:0-3136 GCA_039199865.1 Bacteroidota bacterium | reverse complement strand
TTTCTATTTTACTTTTCCTTGGGAGTCCATTGACAATGCTAACTGCTCAAGATTGTGATGGTGGGGTGGCTCAGATTGATTTAGAGAGCAATGAAATCAGTGCTCGACTGACGACGACGGGCAATATTTGGTGGGATGGATTGGGGGAGGCTGGCTACGAATTCCCCGCCGGTTCAGGTAAGCATTTGATTTTCAACGGTAGCCTTTGGATCGCTGGTACGGATGCCAGTGGGTCTTTGAAAATGGCGGCTCAAACGTACGGAACAATCGATAATGACTATGACTTTTATCCCGGTCCAATTGATCCGCAAACTGTCGGAACTACCCTTGACGACTGTCTAAGATGGGATCAATTTTTTGTGGCCAATCGGGAAGATGTCAATCTGTTTTTGGAAGATTTTAACGACAATGGAGCCATTGATGATCCCATTCCAGCCTCTATCCGAGGCTGGCCAGCCAGAGGAAACCCCACGTTTTTTGAAGTCCATTCCTTCTTATTGCCCGATCAATCTCTCGCCCCTTTTGTCGATCAAAACCAGGATGGATCCTATGATCCAATGGATGGCGATTATCCTCGATTCAAGGGAGCACAGGCCGTTTGGTGGGTCTACAATGATGTGGGGAATAGCCACGCACAAACCGATACCGAGCCCATTGGTATGGAGATTCAGGTATTGGCCTACGTCTATGATACTGGCAATGATTTGATCTCCAACAGTACCTTTTACGAAATGAGAACGCTCTATTACGGAACAGAGCCTTTAAATGATTTTTATTATACCCTGTGGATTGATCCCGATATTGGTTGTCCCAATAATGATTTTATTGGTTGTCATCCTTCCTCGAATTTGGCCTATGCTTACAATGCGCAGGCAATCGATAATGACTGTGGCGTATTAGGCTATGAAGCAGAGATCCCAATGATCGGAGTGAAAGTTTTAGATACCAATATGACGCCTGATGGTTTGATGTCTGGTTTTTCTTACTATTTGAATGTAGGCAACAGTCCATCACCTGGCATGGAGGATCCAATGAGCAGTCCAGAGCTTTACAATTACATGCAAAATTTATGGAGAGATGGTCTGCCTTTTGTTCAGGGGGGCAATGCCCGAGATTTCTTTGGACAAGGAGATCCCTATCCGTTTGCTTTTGACAATAGCATCGTGAATGGTGAGCCATGGACAGAATGTGCGGCGGATAATAATGCAGGAGATCGACGAATGTTGATGAATTTTGGACCCAAAACGCTCCTTCCAGGGGAAATCCGTTTTCTCAATTTTGCGGTAGTGACCAAAACCGATGCGGTTTATCCATGTCCAGAGGTGGGGGCTTTAATTGAAGATGTCAATTTTGTTGCCCACTTCGATTCTATTCAAGGGACACTAATTGGCAATCCGATGGACTTGTCGCCAATTGCTGCCTTTGATTTTAGTGTTCAGGCAAATGGACAGGTTCAATTTAGTGATGCATCCGTTTTCGAGCCTACTTCCTGGAATTGGGATTTTGGAGATGGTAACACCGCTGATGAAATGAGTCCTAGTCATACTTATGCAATGGAAGGAACTTATACGGTATGCTTGACGGTGGCAAATGCGCTGGGAGAAAATACTTATTGTCAGGACATTGTTGTGTTTATTGCACAAGTTCCGGTGGCAGACTTTGAATTCACTACTTTTAATCAGGCCGTTGCGTTTAATGATTTGAGTACCAATGATCCTGACGCTTGGTTTTGGGATTTTGGAGATGGAACAACTTCAACCAGTCAATCTACCATCCACTTTTTTCCAGATCAAGGAGTCTATACCGTTTGCCTTACGGCTTCCAATGCAGTGGGAGAAAATACTACTTGCAAAGAGGTAGATCTGCTCGTTTCGGTAACGGAAATCAATGCACTGGCTTATATAGTTTTTCCAAATCCAGCAAAAGATCAGCTATCCATCCGTTTTGTAGAAAGCCCTCCTTCGAATTTACAGGTCCGGATATTTGATTTGTTGGGAAGAGAGTTGCCAGTCAAAACATTGCTACAAGCCAGACAAATACAGCTTGACTTGGCTTTATTTCCGCAAGGCGTTTACTTTTATGAACTTTTAGAAGAAGGGAAACGCAGAGGCAGTGGAAAGTTTGTCAAAGAATAAACAGCTGGATCGTTGGAGGAGTCCAAGGGATAATGAAAAGAAAGATTGAAGAAATTTCAACCTATGATTTTTAGCTGAAGCGGGTAGGAGAGACCATTGCGCATTAGATTGATTTGGCAGTCAACAAAGAGGTGGCCAAACAAGTTTATGACGGTCTACCATATATTTTGAATGAGGTATTGCCGATTTTGAAAAGTAGTATTTTCACCGACCTTGAGTTGTAGCAATTGTTGACCAATGGGAGATGTTGGGGAAATGACAAAATAAGTTTGTGCTTTCAATTGTATTTTCCCAAGACCAATGGCCAAGAAATAATAGCCATAATTGGTTTGCACCAAAGTTCCTGCTTGGACTTGAGTACTTGATTTAGCGTAGTTAATTTGTTGTAGTGCTTGTTTCTGGCCTATGGCATTGAGGAGCTGAACTTTATTGCGTTCCTGTTCTCCTTGCATCATGGCTCGGCCCGTTTCGTATTTATCCCCCACACTACTTTTGGTCTCGTTGTTGCGACTTTCCTCGGCGGCTTCCATTGCTTGACGAGCATTGGCAATGCGTTGATCAATTTCCTTGAGGCAAGTCTCGAACAGTGCTGTCTTGATCGGGTGAGTGTCTCGTTTCATAGTTAATGGACTTGTATCAAGGAAAGCAGATAGAGCATTTCCCGACCAATTTGACGACAGCGTTCATCGTATTTGCTGGATTCTAAAGCTGTTCCATCAAAAGCTTTGGGATCCTCGTAGGGGAGTGAAAATCGAAAGTCAGTTCCAGGTACGAAAGGGCAGCCTTGATCTGCTTCTGTACAAACCATAATGGCGGCAAAGTTGTGCTGTGGATGATCGGGATGATCGTATTTTTTGGAAAAAGCAAGATAGGGAGATCGACTTGCAGTCCAGCGAATTTGGTACTTGGGATTCTCCGCTGAAACATCATCTGAGTTGATCTCCAAACCGACTCTCTTTAGGGCTGCTACGGCCCGTGGATTAAATGCCGTTGCTTCGGTT
>JBCCSR010000896.1:0-3137 GCA_039199865.1 Bacteroidota bacterium | reverse complement strand
TCAGTTAAAAGCCCTATCTTTGTGGGCGTGGAAAGAATTTTGAGTATAGATTATGGCAAAAAACGAGTTGGATTGGCGGTTTCTGATCCTTTACAAATTATTGCCAGCGGCCTCGATACGATTGCTCCGGCCAATTTGATGGACTTTCTCAAAAATTATTTTGAACGAGAAACGGTCTCTACCATAGTTGTCGGTTATCCTTTGGGCTTAGATGGAAATGCAACCGATGCAACGCAAATGGTAGAAAAATTAATCGTCCAACTCAAAAAGACCTTTCCAGCGCAGCAAGTTGTGCAGCAAGATGAGCGGTTTACCTCGGTAGAGGCAAAAAAAATTATCCTGCAAAGTGGCGTTAGGAAAAAAAGACGGAGAGATAAAGCTCTGGTGGATAAAGTCAGTGCCGTACTTATTTTACAGGATTACCTGGAGGCCAACAGACAATACTGATACTAATTATAGTGTTCGTTTAGGACCTAATATTTATACATACGATAATACGCTTCGAAAATGGTATTACCAATATATGCATATGGGCAACCAGTATTAAAGAAAGTTGCCAAGGACATCGATTCGGAATACGAAGGCTTAGAAGAACTGATTGCTGATATGTGGGAGACCATGTATCACGCAGAGGGAGTAGGACTTGCAGCCCCCCAAATTGGGCGTTCTATTCGTCTTTTTGTCATTGATACGGTGCAGATGATGGAAGAGGACAAAGTAGATGAAGGATTAAAAAAAGTATTTATCAATGCCCATAAGATCGAAGAGGGTGGAGCACTTAACGATTACGAAGAGGGCTGTCTAAGTATTCCTGAATTAAGAGGGGATGTTGAGCGACCAGGACAGGTTAAATTGCGGTATATGGATGAAAATTTTGTGGAGCACACCGAAATTTTTACGGGAGTCAATGCACGGGTCATTCAACATGAATACGATCATGTGGATGGGGTACTCTTTACTGAATTACTCAAACCCCTAAAGCGTCGAATGATTAAGCGGAAATTGGACAACATCAAGAAAGGAAAGATCAGCCCGCGCTACCGGATGAAGTTCTTTAACATCAAATAGCAATGTAATTTTCCCTAGGAGAAGAGGCAGTGTTTAACGACACAAAATGCCTATTTTCGGCCAAAATCTGCGGGGATTTCGCCCCACTTTTTGGTTTCCCACTTCAAAATTGGATTGCGGTATCGATTGTTCTTTAACCACTGAACACCACGGTCGACTAGTTTGAATAAACGTTCATTTTCTGGACCGCGTCTAAGTTTTGTTCTTACCGTTTTTTGGGCGACCCATCCCATAGCAATTTTTGAATCAGAGTAAATGGTTAGATCCTCTTTGCCCTCTTGCTTAAGCAATGCCAGTGCATGGACTAGAGCGAGGAATTCGCCAACATTATTGGTCCCCTTTTGAAAGGGCCCCATTCTAAAAAATTCGTAACCTGTTTTGGTATCTACTCCGCGATATTCCATCAAACCCGGATTGCCACTACAAGCTGCATCGACCGACATGCTATCCCAGTTGATTTCCGCTCTACTGGCTTCATCTAGTTGGCCTTTGGGCGTTTTCTTGGCATCCTTTCCGATGTAATCACCAAATTGCCCGTAGAAGGCTTCCTCGGCAGCTTCTTTGGTGGGGAAAGATTTGTATTTGGCATTGGGATAACCCTTGATCTGAAGTTGACAGGCCGTCCAGGAACCAAAGACTCCCGTTTGGTGCCCTTCCCAGACGACATAATATTTCTTTTTCTTGGCCATTTGAACTTTTATTGCGTGAAGCAATGTTGCTACAATTGGTTTGTCGGGATAAAGATAGCAAACAAGTTTACTTTTAATGGCAAACAATTACCTTTGCAATCGAAAATAAATTCCTCTTGGTCTGCAACCCGAAATGGATCAGTACCAATTAAGTCTTCAATTGGAGGAACAAGCGGAATCAAAATTGAAAAATGATGATGTTGATAGATACCCATGCTCACCTGTACCTTCCCAAATTCGATGATGATCGCGATGAAGTCATGGAAAGGGCCCGCCAGAATGGAATTGAAAAAATCTATTTGCCCAATATTGATCACCAAAGCATTCCTTCCATGTTAAAAATGGAGGAAACTTATCCCGATCGTTGTTTTGCCATGATGGGACTACACCCCTGCTCGGTAAAGGAAAATTATCAGGAGGAGCTAAAAATTGTTGAAACTTGGTTGGGCAAACGAGACTTTTGTGCGGTAGGAGAGATTGGCATTGATTTGTACTGGGATACTAGTTTTGTCGAGCAGCAAAAAGCAGCTTTTCGTCGGCAAATCAATTGGGCCAAAGATTTGGGGCGCCCCATCGTCATCCATTCGCGAGCGTCTACTGACATGACCATCGACTTGATCCGCGAAGAACAAGATGGCCGCCTGGCCGGTATTTTTCATTGTTTTGGTGGGACGGTCGAACAAGCTAAAGCCATTACAGACCTAGGCTTTTATTTAGGGATAGGAGGGGTACTTACATTTAAGAAAGCAGGACTGGATAAAACGATGGCAGAAGTATCCCTTGAACATGTCGTATTAGAGACAGATGCTCCCTATTTAGCGCCCACTCCTTTTCGGGGAAAAAGAAATGAAAGCGCCTACATACACCAAATTGCTAGTCGATTGGCATCTATAAAAGAAACAAGCCTAGAAGCGCTTGCAAAAATAACTTCAGCAAATGCGCAGAGAATATTTGCTGCTTAAAAAGAGGCCTACCTGCCCCGTCAAAAAAAATACATGTCTTAAGTCTTTTTTCTGTGTAAAAGCTCAGAAAAAACGGTGAAAATTCGCCTGTAAACAAATTATTTTTCAGATATTTAGAATTCAATTAGTGTATAAAGACCAATAAATATTAGTTTTTATATGACTGAGCGGGTTAAAATTTTGAAAAGTTAGTTATATTTACAATTTTTACGACAGGCCCGCACAATAAATAGGAGAGGTGCTCGAGTGGCTGAAGAGGCACGCCTGGAAAGCGTGTATACCTGAGAGGGTATCGAGGGTTCGAATCCCTCTCTCTCCGCCATAAATAATGTAGTCCACTTTAATTTGTTGGTTAAAACTTTTTTGCATATAGCTTGTTCCGATTTGCCAGCTATTTTGTTAAATGCCTATATATTTT
>JBCCSR010000895.1:0-3143 GCA_039199865.1 Bacteroidota bacterium | reverse complement strand
CTTGAAACGGCTACAAAAATCCTTTGATATTGAAATCAGTATGCAGGATTTTTTCGAAAAATCGACCATTCGATCATTGGCCAAAGAAATGGCGATTGCCCAAAAGTTGAAAGACATTCAGCAAGTAGAAAAGAAAAATAACTTTATAAAAATATAAGGAAATGGACATCATTGATTTAATCAAGGACTTGGAAGATCAGCAAATTGCCTTGACCCTGGACGGAGCGGATTTACAAGTAAGTTTTGATGGCGATCAGATTAGTGAAACTTTGGTAACAAAAATTCGAACCCACAAATCGGATTTAGTCAAGTACTTAAAAAAATATACCCATCAAGCTGCTTACCGAGCCATTCCAACGGTTCCTTTGGCCGATAGTTATCCGGTTTCGGATGCACAGCATCGACTTTGGATTTTGAGTCAGTTTCCCGAAGGCTCTATTGCTTATAATCTTCCTAACTCCATTCATTTGAGTGGTGATTTTGATATCGATTTGTTCAAACAAGCCATCGATGCGGTTGTGGAACGCCACGAAATATTGCGTACTGTTTTTCGAAGTACAGCACAAGGAGCCGTTCATCAATGGATTTTACCGGCTAAAGATTGTCCCATCCCTATTGGGTATCAAGATTTTCGGACGCGAACAGACACTGAACTAGCAGTTGAGGAATACCTATTGCAAGATTTGCAACAGCCTTTTGATTTGGAAAATGGCCCCCTTCTACGAGCAGCGCTTTTACACGTGAAGGGGGGCGATTATGTATTTTATTACAACATGCATCATATCATTAGTGATGGTTGGTCTATTGGCATTCTGGCTAGAGATGTTTTGCATTTTTACGAAAGCCAAAAAGCTGGAAATCCTCCGCAATGGCCGAGCTTGAAGATTCAATACAAAGATTATGCAGCTTGGCAGGTCAAGCAGTTAGCAGAAGCTGGGCAAGCCAATCATCGGCAATATTGGCTGAATCGCTTATCCGGTGAACTGCCTATCCTTGATTTGCCTCGGCAACAGGCTAGACCAAAAATGAAGGGATTTCATGGTGAAACACTAGAGACTTTCTTGTCGCTGGAAAGGGTAGAGGCGATGCATCGCTTTACGAGAGAAAATGGAGGTAGTCTGTTTATTTTATTGTTGTCCCTTTGGAATGTTTTATTTCATCGCTACACGGGTTTGAAAGATCTCATTATCGGTTCACCCGTTGCGGGTCGAAATCATAGCGATTTGGAAGATCAAATTGGCTTTTACATCAATACGCTGGCGCTACGTAATTCGGTAGATCCGGAAAATACTTTTCTTCACTTTTATGAAAAAGTCAAACAATCGACCATCGAAGCATTTGATCATCAAATGTATCCTTTTGATCGTTTGGTAGACGATTTGTCTTTGAAGCGAGATACTAGTCGGAATGCTTTGTTTGATGTGCTGTTGATCCTACAAAACTCAAGTGAAAAAGTCGATGACTTTGAATTGGATGCCAAGCAAGTGGAGCAAATTCATTTGAAAATCGCAAAGACCTCTAAGTTCGATATTGAAATTAGTTTCATGGAACTGGGGGTGCTTTATTCCTTGACCATTAATTACAATACCGATCTGTACGATCGATCGTGCATTGAAGACCTAATGCATCATTTTAAACAATTATTGGATGTTTGTTTGACGCAACCGAATACCAAAATTGGAGAGGCGAGCTATCTCTCGGAGGAGGAAAAACACCTGCTCACCGAGACCTTTAATGCCACTCAAAAAGATTATCCTGAATGGACCGTAATGGAATTGTTGGAGCAACAAGTTCAGAAAAGACCGGAGGAAATTGCGATTTATTTTGAGGAGGAAAGCCTAACTTATGCCGAACTCAACTCACGAAGCAACCAACTGGCTCATTATCTTCGTCAAGCACATCAAGTCACCACGGCTGATTGCGTTGGCGTCATGTTAAAACGGTCTTTGGAAAGCGTCATTGCCATGATTGGCGTGATGAAATCTGGTGCTTGTTATACCCCCGTTGATCCTACTTATCCACCGGGGCGAATAGAGTACCTGCTCAAGGATGCGGACATTCAATTATTGCTTACCCAAAATGATTTGGCAGCAGCTTCAATCTTGTCGAAGCCAACTCTTTTGGATCTTACTCAACTAGATTTGTCAGATTATGCCGATACTAATCCCGATATCCAAAATCAATTGGATGATGGCGCTTTTGTCATTTATACCTCAGGTTCAACGGGCAATCCCAAAGGAGTTGTTCAGACTCACCGGATGATGAGCAATTTGATTCAGTGGGATTTGTACCACTCTGGAATTGCTACGGGACTCAAACATTTGCAGTACGCCTCCTTTAGTTTTGACGCTTCTCTTCACGATATTTATTTTGCCCTGAGTGGTGGTGGTAGTGTGTATGTGGTCAGTGATCGAATTCGTATGGACTACACACAGCTTAGAGCGGTGATCATAGAAGAGAAGATACAAGTTTTGTCTTTTCCATTTTCTGCCTTGAGTCTCTTTTTCGCACAAAACGACTTGGCCGATTTTGTGGGGCACCAAATTCAATACATTGTTTCTACGGCAGAACAGCTTTACGTCGGTGGTCCTCTAGCCCAATTTCTCCGACAAAATCCAGCATTGGAATTGCACAATCATTATGGACCTTCCGAGACACACGTGGTGACGAGCTATGCTATGAGCATGGCTGAAAATAATGTGGTTGGGCGGCCGTCTATTGGTTATCCCATTTCTAATTCTAGTCTTTATATCCTGGATGATTATCTTAATTTGGTTCCATTGGGGGCGCGGGGAGAGGTTTATATTGGTGGAGCCAACCTGGCCAAGGGGTACCTCAATTTGAGTGCTCAGACGGATGAGCGATTTGTTGATCATCCCTTTCGAAAAGGGGAGAAGGTATACAAAACGGGAGATCTAGCTTATTGGCAAGCAGATGGAACGATCATCTATTTGGGTCGAAAAGACGATCAAGTAAAAATTCGTGGTTATCGAATTGAACTTGGAGAAATTGAGCAAACTTTATTGAGACATTCTGCCATTGAAGAGGCAGTTGTTTTGGTCAAACAAAATGAGTTGCAGGAATCCGAATTGGTCGCCTTTATCACTTCGAAAGCAGATCAAGAACAGCAGAGTATCCTACTT
>JBCCSR010000894.1:0-3145 GCA_039199865.1 Bacteroidota bacterium | reverse complement strand
TTAGTCCGATCTATTGCGCTTCTTGGGCCTCTAAAAATTTGCTGGCCTCAGAAGATTCTTTACCTTTGGCCAGTAGCCAATTTAAAGATTATGAAAAATCGCTTAACTGAAGTTGCCACCCTCTTTTTCAAACTAGGTTGCATTGCTTTTGGTGGACCAGCTGCCCACGTCGCAATGATGGAAAAAGAAATTGTGGAAGATCGCCAGTGGATGACCCGTCAACATTTTCTCGATTTAATGGGCGCTACCAACTTAATTCCTGGCCCCAATAGCACCGAAATGACCATGCACTGTGGCTACGAACGCGCAGGTTGGGCAGGCCTGTTTGTAGCGGGCATTTGCTTTATTTTTCCCGCTGTGGTCATTACGGGCATTTTGGCTGCCCTATATGTTCAATATGGTACACTACCAGAAGTACAGCCCTTTATTTATGGCATCAAACCCGCCGTTTTGGCCATCATCCTGGGAGCCGTCGTCAAGTTGGGGAAAAAAGCGGTAAAAAATACGGAGTTATTGATCATTGGTCTACTCACTTTGGGAGCCAGTCTGGCCGGAATGAGTGAAGTACTTGCCCTCTTGCTCTTAGGGGGTCTGGGAACGGTTTATTTCAGCTTGAAAAGTTGGCGTTCCGATAACTTGTCTGTAGGTGTTCCTTTTTTGTTCATGCCTTTTTTTTCCTGGATGAGTGTTCAACTGTCTAGCTTGAAAATTGGCTTGATCTTTTTAAAGGTCGGTGCTATTTTATACGGCAGTGGTTATGTCCTCTTTGCTTATTTGGATGCGGAGTTGGTCATGAACGAGTTGTTGACCCGACAGGAATTGATTGACGCCATTGCGGTCGGACAATTCACACCTGGTCCAGTATTGTCGACTTCAACGTTTATTGGTTACCAAATGAATGGCGTCTCGGGGGCCATTGCCGCAACGGTAGGGATTTTCCTTCCCTCCTTTTTGTTCGTATTACTGCTCAATCCGTGGATTCCTAAAATGCGGCAGTCGAAAATTCTATCCTACTTTCTCGACTCAGTCAACGTAGCAGCAGTAGCGGTCATGGTTTCAGTACTCTTCAGCATGGGAATGGAAGTGCTGACAGATTGGCGAAATATTTTAATTTGTGTACTGAGCCTGTTGGCCAACTTTCAGCTCAAATGGAATGCCATGTGGATTGTCTTTGGAGGAGCACTTCTGGGTGCACTCTTGAACTTCGTTTAGCCACCTGTCGCAGGAATGGCACCAAAAGTATTTGAGGTGACAATTGGAGGCAAACAAAGCGATCAACAGATTCGTTTCAAAATTTGAAGACCAATTTTACTAATTCGGATTAGACCGGAAAAGATCCCCTTAGGAAAATGAAGACAAGATCTTGAGGCCATTTCCATTTATCAGCTATTTTGCGTGTCTAATCTCACTAAAGTCAAGCAGCTTAAAATGTCTTTTGCACTAATCGCCTTTCTATTAACGCAGCTTTTCGGGCTTTTCCACCACAGTCCAGCTGTTTCAACTACTACGCCTACAGATCCAATTCATCGCTTAGCAACCAAAGCGCCCAGGCCTCCCAAAAAGCAATTGCCGAGGATGAATGGAGTCAACTTTATGGCACCGCAAATGAAAGCAGACAATATGGGCTTACAACCACTTCGCCAGCTCAATGCCAATTGGGTTGCCCTCACCCCTTTTGCTTTTATGGATGCCAACGAGCCCAATATTCAGTTTCCCGCACGAGAAACCCACTGGGGCAATCGACCAGAAAATTTAGGTCAACTAGTCAAAGAGGCGCGAGAGGCTCAATTGCAAATCATGCTCAAACCTCATTTCTGGATTCGAGAACAAGGCTGGATCGGTGGCCTGAGTCTAAGCCAAAAAGACTGGAAGAGATGGGAAGCACAATACTTTGACTTTATGCTGCGGATGGCTCGGCAAGCAGAAATCCATCAAATTGAAGTCCTGTGTGTTGGAGTAGAATTAAAAACTGCCATTCAAAACAGACCCTATTTTTGGCCAAGACTCATCAGAGCCATTCGAAAAGTATATTCTGGTCAACTGACTTATGCCGCCAATTGGGATCATTATGAGTTAATTAACTTTTGGCATCTGCTGGATTTCATCGGCATTGATGCTTATTTTCCACTTAGCCAATCTCGTACCCCCCAAATTGGTACGATGGTAAAAGAATGGAGGAGCATTGCCCGGAAATTAAAACGTTTTTCCAAGCGCAAAAGAAAGCCCATCATCATTACGGAGTATGGGTATCGGAGCTGTGACTTTGCTTGTTGGAATCAGTGGGAAATTGAATTTCTTCCAGATCATGCCAATATCAACTTGCGGGCACAAGTCAATGGCTATCAAGCTTTTTACCAAGCACTATGGCGAGAAAAATGGTTGGCAGGAATGTTTCTCTGGCGGTGGTATGGCGAGCAAAACAAAGGGGGCCCTAATCATTCCAATTATACGCCACAAAACAAACCCGTGGAAGACGTAATTAGTAGCTGGTATGGCATGTAAAAGACCAACCATTCTTTATTCGGTCCAATTGATCACGCGCTCTTTTTTGTTGGATCGGATTGATTCTGGAATATTTGCCAAGATCTCCTCTTTGAGCAAATCGATAAGTCTACGCTTCATAAACTTTCGATGAATGACCAAACTTACCTCTCTGACGGGGCGGGGCTTAGAGAAAGTTTTGATGTATTTTTGCCGCGTCTCATCAATATCCATAGTGGCCAATTCCGGCAACAAAGTATAACCAAACTGTCGTTCTACAATTCTTCTGAGGGTTTCTAAACTTCCACTTTCAAAGCGCAGATGGTTCGTCTCTTCGGTTTTCTGTTCATCACCACAGATATTAATGGCCTGAGAACGAAAACAATGGCCCTCTTTCAGCAACCACATTTCGCTAATATCTAAATCACTGAAACTGAGGCTATTCTTATCAG
Organism: Bacteroidota bacterium; assembly: GCA_039199865.1. GTDB lineage: Bacteria > Bacteroidota > Bacteroidia > Chitinophagales > Saprospiraceae > JALZUU01. The sequence continues at coordinate 212 of JBCCSR010000894.1, read as the reverse complement.
AAAGAGGATGACTGGTGGACATATAGACGACGAAAGATTCATAAAACAGAGGAATTTCGACGATGCTACTTTCGTTCAAGGGCGTCACCAGTATACCCAAATCTAATAAATCGTTGTTCATTTTATCAACGATCTCGTGGGACAACAACTCCTGAATCACCAGACTCACTTCGGGATACTTGGCAATAAATTTGGTGACAAAAAGGGGCAAT
>JBCCSR010000893.1:0-3147 GCA_039199865.1 Bacteroidota bacterium | reverse complement strand
CAAGAGCAATTTGTCAAACTTTGCTCTTGATTCCAAAGGCCAATGGCCATTTGTTTGCAGATATACTTTTCCCTTGTTTTTCTTATTGCCACAAAAAAATGAACCCATGAGACGAATAGCAAGACAAAATTTTTCTTTTCTTTTTCAAATGCTGCTCTGTTGCTTGGTGGTCAATGCTACTGAGGCACAAGTTTTGGTTGCAGACATCAACCAAGACAATAAAAGTAGTCATCCCTACCTTTTGGCAAGCAATGATAGTTATTTGACTTTTTTTGCTAACGGAGATGAGGGATTGGCCTTGTATGCTCTGGCTGCTGGTGAGGATGAACTACAGTTGGTCTACAATTTGTCTACTGCGGATCAAGGAGAAGTTATTCGGGATGCAAATTTGTTTGGTAACAACTTGTATTTTATTACTTACGAAGAATCAATCGCTTATTTTCATCGAACTAATCTTGCAACGGGCAGCACCATTTCTTTTTTTGAATTGCCTACTACCGCAGCATCTAGTGGAAATATTGGAAAACTTACCCAATTGGGCGATCTCGTTCTTTTCATTAACAGAAATGCTAGTTTTCAATTTGAGTTGTGGAAAACCGATGGATCTGCTAGCGGCACTCAATTGATCAGTACTTTTTCTAACAATGCTTTTCTCGAGCATTTTACTGTCTTTAATGATGAATTGTATTTTACCATAAGGGAGGATCAAGCCAAAGGAGAGATTTGGAAAACCGATGGAAACACGGTAGAACTGTTAATCGATACAGACCCAACCAATAGTGTGACCAATTTTGGGACTTTCAATTTAACGGTGTTTAACAACAAATTGTATTTTGATGCCTTCTCCCCTGAATTTGGCTACGAAGTCTGGTCATCTGATGGAACAACTGCGGGAACACAATTATTCAATGACTTTTTGATGGGTAGCGAGTCCGTTGGTTCGTCCATCAAAGGCGTTATTGGCAATCAATTGTTTTTATCCATTACTGACCCCATGCTCGTCAATCGACTTTATGTATCAGACGGTACAGTTGCGGGAACACAGGTTTATGTAGCGATTGATCCTGTGCTAGAAGGCTCAAGGATTGGTACTTTGGTTGGTACCCCAAACATCATTTATTTTGCCAGATCTCTCCCAACATCCGGTATTGAACTATGGAGGTCTGATGGCACGCCTACAGGAACGTTTTTATTGAAGGATATCCGACCAGGAATTGGCAATTCAATTCATTTTAACTTTACTGCTCAGTTGGTCGGAGATGCCTTGTTTTTTGTGGCTGATGATGGACAACATGGTTTAGAAATATGGAAAACGGATGGTACCACTGCAGGGACTACTTTATGGTCAGATATTTATCCCGGGAGCAATGGTTCTGGAATCGAAAGTTTGCAGTTTTTTGACAATCAACTTTTCTTTGATAGTACCAACCCCGAGTTTGGAAATGAACTCTGGACCAATGACATCACCGTGAGTGATCCCCAACTGGTTCAAGACCTCAATTCCTCTACGGCTTCTTCCAGCTTTCCTACACGGTTCAATGAAATTGATGGAACCCTCTACTTCCAGGCAAGAACCGACTGTTTGGGCTTTGAAGTCTTCAAAACCAATGGAACGGCCAATTCTACGGTGCTGCTTAAAGATGCTTTCCCCGGTTCAGATCCTTCCAATGCCTCCGATGTCATCAGTTTGCAAGGTCAGCTCTATTTTACAGCCAATCGTTCTGATTTTGAACGAAGGATTTGGAAAAGCGATGGCAGTGAATCAGGAACGAATTTTATTGGTGAACTGGATGGGGTTCCCACTGAATTTGGTGGCCAGGGAATGCCCGCTATTTTAAACAATAAAATAATACTTAGGGATTTTGTTTCTGGTATTGGACAGTGTATCATCGACATTGATGCAACTACCGGAGCGGCTCAAGTGGTAAAAGTCATCAACCCTAATTTTGGGGGCAATGCCAGTGGCACCGTGTTTACCCCTCTGAACGATTCCATATTGCTTTTTGTCGATCGAGATACGGTAAACGGACATGAACTTTGGCGAACAAACGGTACGGAAGAGGGAACGTACATGGTAAAAAATATTCTTCCTGAACCATCTAACTTTGTCCACATTTCTCGCATCACTACGGTTGATGGAATTGCTTATTTTAAAGCCGGTGACAGCAATACCGGAGAGCGATTGTGGCGAACGGATGGGACTGAGCAGGGAACGTATTCCATTTCGGATAGTTCCTTGGGGGCTCCCCGTGAGATCATCGAACTCAATGGCGAAATCTATTGCTTTGCGTGGGCTACAGGCATTTACAATTTGCTAAAAACAGATGGCAGTTCATCTAATACCCAATTGGCTCCTTACAATGGTTCCAACCCCAATTTCATCGGGATAAGAAATGTAAACCTCTACAAGGATCGACTCTACTTTATAGGAACGACTAATGCCACCGGTGAAGAAATCTGGTTTTACGATCCGACTACCCAATCATTGGACATCTTGAAAGACATCTATCCTGGTCCGGAAGGAAAAATTCGAGACCTTGCTGTTGGCGATAGTTTGTTGTATTTTGGCGCGGATGATGGCGTCCATGGCTTAGAATTTTGGAAATCGGATGGGACCCCTGACGAAACGGAAATGGTTGCTGACCTATGGCCAGGGGAGGAGAGCTCTTATCCAGGCGCTTTTTATCCCTACCAAAATTTTATCTTTTTTCGAGCTGACCGAGGAGATGAAATGGGTCTTGAATTGTACAAATATTCTCCATTAGACAAAGACAATGATGGCTATTTACCCCCTGAGGATATGGACGATACAGACCCCACGGTTAATGTGAGTAATCCCAATGATCCACTAGACGTCAACACTTTTTGTAGTACGGATTCTACCAGTACCAACACGGTTGATATCACATGGATGGAAGCGGTTGCCATTCATCCCAATCCAGCCAGCCATTTTATTCAAGTGGACTTACCCGATTCGGGGCAGTATACGGTTAGTATAGTAGATCTACTGGGTAGACCGATAGCCGTATCGAATCCATCCAATGGTAGGGCGAGCTTTGATGTTGACCAGTGGACAGCGGGCACTTATTTGGTGAGGATCAGGCATCGGACCAATGGAACTGTTGGGCTTTGGAAAGTTTTGATTCT
>JBCCSR010000892.1:0-3151 GCA_039199865.1 Bacteroidota bacterium | reverse complement strand
TCGCAATCTTGGTATTCAAATGCAAAATCGCCATTGGTCATATCGATGGTCAAGCGATGGCGAGGCCCCGGAGTATCTGCTTTGGTCGTTTCAAAACCTGCATCTCCTTCATACATACAGATCATTTTTGTCCCTCGAGGTTCTAGTACGGGTAAAATATAAATGGGGCTTTCTTTTTCCAAAAGCTGATTGGCCTCTTTGGCACTCTTGCAATTACTAATCAGTTGTAGGCTCATTAAAGTAGGAGGCAACATGGCCAATTGCCCAGCCTTGAAGCGCTCTAATGCTTGCATTGGATGTATCCATTGGTGTTCTTTGATTTCGCTATCGTCGATTTGTACTTTGGCATTGGCATCTGGTACTTCGGCATAGAAAAAATAAGTCGCATAACGGCGTGGCTCAATCACGGGGGTCGTCCAATGTCGGTAAAAGACCAGTCGCTCGGGGTCAATATCTAGGCTGGCTTCTTCCTTGGTTTCTCGAATGGCGGCCAAGCGTGCTGCACTCAATTCATCGGTACTTTGTTCCATTTCTTCTTTTTCTACCTTTCCTCCGGGAAAAACCCATAGGCCACCAGCAAAAGCGAGGGCTTTATTTCTTTTAAGGAGTAAGATCTCAAAGCTGTCTTTGCCATCTCTTCCCAAGAGAATGGTCGCCGCCTTTCTGATTTCGGACATAATTCGTGTTTAATAGCTGCTAAAAACCCAAGTTCTCATTTTGATGTTGAGAGAGGTCCATCATTTGTATAAACAATCAAGGCCACTTTCCGAGCACCAACAGATTGGATGGATCGACAAGATAAAAGATTCTACCATCGAACCAACATTAGGATGGAGAAACATTTGAAATCAGGTTCAATTTCTTAAAATGACAGAACAAGGGGCAAGAATGGTCCGCCTTTAAATAAAACTACAAGTACCGACAACCGAAAAGATGCCTCAGTCGTTCTCAGTAAAAAATACTTCGAATGAAACGGAAGCTACTTTTCTCTTTGTGTCTTTATTTTAGTGTGGGGGTTCTTCCATTGCTGGCGAGTTCTTCCTCTGTACCTCCTTCCTCAAAGCTCAATTCTCCTTCCCCAGAGCAATCCAGCACGAGAAATGAACATCTTTCGTGTCAGCATACGTTGAGATTAGATCATTTGCCTCGCCGAATTTGTTTTTCGACACGATCGGGTTTTGTACTCATCCGGGAGGAAGAATTGATCTCCATTTCAGTAAGTTCCAAAGGAGAAGGCTTAATGGTAAATTACCGAAAAAATGGACAAGCACAGCAAGTCTATTGTCAAACTACTCTGTCAAAAGTAAGGGAGCGTTTGGCCCAATTTCCCTTTGTAAAAGTAAGTCGAAAAAGCATTGTTAATATGGATCAAGTGGACCGGTTTGAAGGGACCAAGCGAAATGCTCATTTGCTTTTAAGCAACGGAGAAAGCGTAAAGGTCTCTCGAAATCTGGCCGTGCAAATTTACGACTGGCTAGATAGTCACAGTATTTGAAGCCCGATTCAGCCCATTCGCCCGGAGATTTGGTCCATTCAAGTGGAAGCGCTTGTTTTTTCTAAAATCAATTGGCAATTTTCTGGAAAAACATGAATGGTAAATCACTTGTTCTAGTCCTTTTTTGGGCACTCTTTCTGGTCTGTGGATTTCAATATTTTTTGCTTTTTCCAACCACTTGTATCGAACATGATTTGGATGAAAAAGCCCATTGGTATGCATTGCAAGCACCAGATAATCGGCAACATGAAGTAGAGGAGCAATTGCGCCAACACTATTTTGACTCGATCAGTAATGAGGTAGTATTTGCGATTCCCTATCTCTTCGATTTTACCTATGCTGAACTCAAGCAACAGCAGTTACAATTGGGTTTGGATCTAAAGGGAGGCATGGCATTTACTTTGGGGATTGACATGGCTTCGAGCATCAAAAGTTTATTGCTTGATGAGGAAGATGAAAAAGTTCAATGGGCTTTGCAAGAGGCTTCCAAGCAAACCTCAGTATACAGCATTGATTTCCTCTCTCTTTTTTTAGAACACTACCAAGCCATTGAGCAACACGAAAATATCATTCGCAATTTTATGCATCATCCTCAGCTTCGCCAACAATTGGATCATCGGGCAACAATCCACTTTGTTGAGACACAAATTCGAACTCAGGTTCAACAACTTGTTGAGCGAACAGCGCAAAGTATCCGAGTACGTTGTGATGCCTTGGGTTTATTGCAACTACAAATTCGTTCGGATAGGAATCGGACCCAGATTGAGGTGGAATTCCCTACGGGCAAAGATCCGGGACGGATTCGAAAGTTGCTAACCCAAAGATCAAGCCTAGCATTTTGGCCAACCTATCGCATCACCGACCCGGGGATCAGAGCGGCATTTGTACAAGCCGACCAATTGCTCGATACAATGGAGCCAGCGGAGACTATTTCAGAACATTGAGTTTAGGATTCACCCAGTAGTTCTTTTGAGTTGAATTTGTGTCCTACTTTTTTACTGCCATTTCCCTTTTTTTAATCGATTGGCTCACCACCAAATTCGAAGAGACAAGAAGGAGAAGGAAAAAAATTAGGCTGTACTGAGCCTTCATTATGGCTTCGTTGGGAAATTGTTAGGAGCTGAACAACTGGTTTGCTGCCAATTAAGGCATACTTTTTGTACCTATTTAGTGTTCTGGACCCTCGGGATTTGACCAATTTTGACTGCTTATTTGATGGGATACCACGGATTTTATCCAGTATCATTGCTGTATCCTCTTGTGCCATAGCGACAGCACAGGAAAGATTGTTGTATCAATAGACTTTATATACGTACAATATCATTCATAATAAAGTCCAATAAGTAGTTTAAACAAAGATGAGACGAATTATCCATTATCGTCAAATGATCACCCTATTGCTCATCTGTTTTGCCATCAGTCTTTTGGGGCAATCAGTGAACAAGTCTTCCATTCGCTTTAGTAATATCTCCAAATCTGATGGGCTATCAAGCAATTACGTCACCCAAATGGTGAAAGATCATCTGGGCTTTTTGTGGATTGCTACCTCAGATGGGCTGTGTCGTTACGATGGCCCGGGAAATATTCAAGTTTTTGAAGTCGATACTGTGTTTAATAAGGATGGTTTGGCCTCCAATCACATCCAAAGTTTATTTG
>JBCCSR010000891.1:0-3154 GCA_039199865.1 Bacteroidota bacterium | reverse complement strand
TTTTGAGGTAGCCAGATTGCGCCTCTTCTTCGAATACCCAATGTGGATTGTAAGTATGGGGCACTTCCCTTACGGAAATCAAAGCATCCGCTCCGCTTTGGCGAAAGGTATGAATGGCATTCCGAATGTCCTCTGCACTTCGGAAAGGACTCGTAGCTTGTAACAAACAAACTGCATCAAATTCAACTCCTTGGTCTTGAAAAAATGTGATCGCATGGATAACCGTATCAATAGTTGGAGACTGGTCGGTGGCCAAGTCAGCCGGACGGATAAAAGGAACTTGCGCCCCCAGTTGTCGACTGAGTTGTGCAATTGTCTCATCATCAGTGGAGACCACTACTCGCTCTATTGCCCGAGATGCTAGCCCCGCTGCAATGGCGTATTCAATTAAAGGTTTTCCCCCTAATCGTTTGATGTTTTTACCGGGAATACCTTTTGATCCGCCTCTCGCGGGAATTAAGCCAAGTATTTTCATTGATATTGCAAACCAAAAACCTTGAGGCGTGAGCAAGCAAGCAAACCATGCTCGTCCGTCGGCTCTTTAGCGATTAATAATTCAGTATTTTAGAATAAGTCAGGGCTACCTTGCTCAACAAGTTGGCAATTTTATGACCCGCTGTTCCATCTCCATAAATGGGATCCGGGGGATAGTGTCCGTGCTGTAGATGCTCCTGAATGGCTTGTTTGATTTCGCCAGGATCGTAGTTGACATCAATTACATTTTTTCCCCTTTCCCTACCATCCTGTCGAGAGCCAATATTGACGACCGGAATCCCTAGATAAGCACACTCTCGAATGCCAACGCTAGAGTTACCAATTAAGCAATTGCTATTTTTTAGAACCCGCAAAAAATCGTGGGGTTCCATATTTTTGAAGAAGTGGACGTGTTGTACATCGACACGTTCTCGAAAAGACCGAATGCCTTTCGAGGTGCCGTCTGAACCCGCATCTACATTGGGCCAAAACCAAAAAGTGGGCATTTGGAGCTCGTGGATCACCCGGAGGGTCTGCTCCACATGAGTTCTAGACAACTGGTATTCAGTGGTCACGGGGTGTTGCATAACCACTAGGTAGCCCTCCGAGAAATTGGGTTGAGCGCCAACTCCGCCATAGCGTTGATAGGGATCAAAATCTAGTGGGTAATCATGGAGAATGTCATCTGCCAGATCAATGGAGGGACAACCCGTCAGATGGACCTTTTCGGCTCTTTCTCCCATTTTGATCACTCGCTCTTTTGCCTTTTGGGAGGAGACGAAGTGGAGGTCCGATAATTTGGTAATGGCATGCCGTACTTTCTCATCGATGTTGCCCGTCACTTCGCCTCCTTGAATGTGTACCAACGGGATGTTCAGATAAGACGCTGCGATTGCGGTAGACATGGTTTCAAAACGATCGGCAACCGTCACGACTGCATCGGGAGCCAAACGTTCAAATACGTTGGCCAGTTCAATGATGCCTAGTCCCGTGGTTTTGGCCTGTGCAGCGAGGTTGCCCCCTTCTAAAACATTGAATACTTTCGCTGCAATTTGGAAACCATCTTTTTCCATAATGCGAACTGCAGTTCCATAGCGATCGAGTAGCGCTGAAGCGGCGACCACTAACAAGAGTTCGAGTTCTGGATGCTCCTCAATGGCTTTGAGTGCCGTTTTGATTCTACTGTAACTCGGTCGTGCAGTAACGACGACACAAATTTTTCTTTTTGACATTCAGGTAGTTTAGGGCAGGCTTAGCAAATTGGCTTAAGTGCAGGTTTAAATTTTCATGATTGAGTGAAGTCAAGCAACTATTATGTTTGAGCAAGACAAAAAGCATAGGTATCCTTGGAGATTACGTCGAGACTTGCACTAGATTAAATCGTCTTCCTTCAAGAAGTCGTATTGTTTTTTTGCCTTGTTGAGTCGTCGGCCAATTATCCCTTGGAATTGGCTAGCAGAAATGCCCAGAGCGGCTGGTTTCTTGGCCTCCAGGTCATCAAAAGCCAATACGTGATTGGCGGGTAGATCTTTATTGACGGCTAGCGATTTTTCAAAAATCTTTTTGAGCTCGGTATATGCAGAATTGTCTGTTTTGTCAATTGGATTTTGTAAGGCTGTTTCGATAAATCGAACTCCTTCTACCAATTGCTGGATTTCATCAATGGTCATGGATGAGGTAGCGTCTGGACCAAAGATGCGCCGATCAAATACGGCATGGAATTCAAGCAATCGGGCACCCAGCGCCACGGCGGCAATTCCTGTATATATTTTACTGGTATGTTCCGACAGGCCAATGCGAATGCCTGGATATCTTTCGATCAATTCACTAATGACATTTAGACCAATGCGTTCTGCTGGGGTCGGATAACTGGTCGTACATTGCAAAATACTGAGTTCATTGCCAAAGGGCTGCAAGAATTGAACACTAGCATCCAATTCGGAAAAGGAGCTCATCCCCGAGGAGAGAATAATGGGTTTTCCCGTTCGGGCAATCTTTTCCAACATGAGGAAGTTATTGACTTCTCCGGAGCCAATCTTGTATCTTTTGACTCCAATTTCTTCCAGCAAATCGACGGCCGCTTGTGAAAATGGAGAGGATAAAAATTCGAGCCCTTTCTCTTCACAATGTTCTTTGATGCCCACCCATTGTTCTTTGCTGAAAGACATGCGTTTCCAATAGTCAAAACGGCTGGCATCTTCAAAGGAAAAGTTGACTCTGAAGGGTTCGAAGGTCGAACTTTCTGCTTCCGCAATATGGGTCTGAAACTTGATGGCATCAACTCCAGTCGTTGCAACGGCGTCAATGTAGGAATGAAGGATGCCCAAACTTCCATCGTGGGCTTGGCCAATTTCTGCGATGATAAAAGTGGAATCTTGCAAATTATTCTTCTTTATAATAACCTTGTCCATAGCCATAGTGGTAGCCACCGTAACCGTAGCCATAGCCATAGTAGCTGCCCCGGCTGTGCTTGATGTCATTGAGGATGATCACCGAATTTTCCAAATCCTTATTTTTATACATCTCCTCCATATTTTTGAGCATTACCTTTCGGGTAAATTGATGCCGCACTACAATGAGGATATTGTCGATGTAATCTCTGAGCTGGAGTGCATCGGAGACCAAACCAATTGGGGGAGTATCAATCAACACGTAGTCGTATTTTTCTTTCAATTCTTCG
>JBCCSR010000890.1:0-3161 GCA_039199865.1 Bacteroidota bacterium | reverse complement strand
ACTATGCCTTGCTTTTTATTATGGAAGGGGAGGGGCAACACTATATTGATTTCAAATCCTACCAGTACCAAAGAGGAAGCCTCATTTTTATCTCGAAAGAGCAGGTTCATGCCTTTGAGCAAAACAGGCAGCGTGAGGCTTTCTTCCTGCTCTTTACCCGACACTTTTTGGAGAAAAGTAGCCTAGCTTCCAACTTGATGCAACAGCTAAGTTTGTACAATTACCATCTTTATCCTCCCGTCCTTCAACTCAGCGAGCTTGATTTTCCTGTATTTTCTGACCTGGTGATGCGGATTCATTCCGAGTATCATGCCCCTGATGATCAGTTTACCGAAGAAATCATTCAATCTTCCCTAAAGATCTTGCTAAGTATGGCCGAACGGATTCGCAAGCGCAAGCGTAAAAAGGAGGCTCCTTCTCGTTATCAAGATGAGTTTTTGCAATTTCAAAGATTGTTGGATCAACACATTTTAGATTCGCGGATGGTTCACTTTTATGCGCAAAAGATGAATATTTCTACTAAAAAGCTCAATCGTATCGTCCAAGAAATTATGCATCAGCCCGCAAAAAACTACATCAATGAAATACTGATCATCGAAATGAAGCGGCTCTTGATGAATACCAATTTTAGCATTAAGGAGATTGCCTACAAAACAGGATTTGAAGATCCAACCAATTTCACCAAGTACTTCAAAAAGTGGACCCATCAAACCCCGGCAATTTTTCGAAAAAGCTATTAACTGTTTTATCCTAGCAAATCTAATAATGACCATTTACTGAAAAGGGGTAACTGTTTTTTTACCAAAAAAAGGCATGGGCAAATGATATTCTGTTTTTGTCGATATTTGGCCTAGTAAAGAAATTAAATTTTATTCTTCTCCGATTTTGACCTCTTTTTTGACTTTAAGTCTTCATTTTTCCACTTTTTCTAGTGTGTGAACTGTATTTTTGCCAAATTAAATCCCAATGTTAAGCTGAAGTTAAAAATGGAGATTGTCCCATTTTAACCATATTTGGACCTGCTTTGACCTTCCTTCTACATGCTGGAATTTCGATTTTTGTCGCGGTGGAAAGAACATATTCCTCCTAAGGGATATTTAACTGATACAGATCAAATGGAGCAACTATGAAATCAAGCAACGTTCAATTATCAAATCGATTCATCTGGGTATTTTTCTTGTCTTGGAGCAGTTTACTGGCCAACAATCCGCTCGTCCCAACCCATCTTGAGGAGCAAAGTATTTTTGATGTGATGGCTTTCCAGGAAGTTCTAGAAGTAGAACTGGAATTGGATTTAAAAGAGATTATCCAAAACCGAAGAAGTAGAGAGGCCTTCAAAGGTCAGTTTTCTTTCGTCGATCAAAATGGACAGCGTCAAATTTGGAAAGCAAAAGTCACACAGCGAGGTCGTTTTCGTCGAGGAAAGTGCATTGCGATGCCTCCACTCAAACTGAATTTCAAGAAAAAGGAGCTGGCCGCTGCGGGTTTGGCCAAATTCGATGACCTCAAATTGGTTACCCATTGTGTAGAAGATGATAAAGCAGCAAAAGAATTGTTGTTGAGAGAGTATTTGGCTTATAAGCTCTACAATGAGTTGACCGATCAGAGCTTCCGCGTACAATTGATTAAGATCAAATACCGAGACATCAATACCGGAGAGGAACTCAAACAATGGGGCTTTCTGATTGAAGATACGGCACAATTGCGATCAAGACTCGACCTGACCAAACCGGGCAATACCATTGGAGTGCAAGCGGAACAGTTTGAGGCTTTTGCCTTCAAGCGCATGGCACTTTTTCAGTACATGATTGGCAACACAGATTGGAATATTGCGACGAATCAGAATCTAAAAATTCTAGAAAAGGGAGAACAATATCTTGCGATTCCTTATGATTTTGATTTTTCGGCTTTGGTAAGTGCACCTTATGCAACGCTCAATAGTTCGTACAACCAAACTTCTCTCAAAGATCGCGTTTACTTGGGAGCTCCCGAGGATTTAGATGATTTGTCAGACAATTTGGAAGCGTATCGCAATAAAAAGGATCAGTTATTGGATTTGGTCAAAGACTTTGATTTGTTGCCCCGAAAAGCGAGAAGAGAAGTTTTGACTTACTTGAAGTCTTTCTACAAAAACATGGATCAAATCAATTTGCCCATCTTGGCTGCGGAAGCATCCGAGGAAGACAACCAAAAAGGAGAGTAGTCATAATGACTGGTGTTGTTCGTGTAAATCAAGCAAACCTATGATTCAAAAAATTGAAGCTCAATATTTCGTTTCTGATCATGAAATAAAGACGACGGGAGAAGCAAAGGCCAAAGCTGGCTTATCCAAAAAGACGATTGATATTTTTCGAACAACCCAACGCAATAATATTGACTTGACCGCACTTGCTGATAATAAAGCCAACGTCCTACTGAGTTTGAATGCTTTTATCATCGCCGCTTTGGTGCCTTTGGTAATTACTAATTTAGATAACATTGTGGCGGCTTCTCTCTTTATTCCTTTAGTTATTTTGGCACTGACTTGTTTTGTTACGGTTTATATTTCTGCTCAAGTGCTTAAGCCTTCCGATTTCGACAACTTTCGGGAGCAGATGATGCCTGAAGCCAAAGTGAGCCCTTTCTTTTTTGGCAACTTTTACCAAATGGAGGCGAAGGAATATTTCCAACACATCGAACAATCATTGGCAGAGCCGCAACTCATCAAAGCCCATTTGACTCAAGATCTTTATTACGTTGGAAGGCGATTGGGCCAAAAGATGGAGTTGGTTCGTCTAGCGTATAACCTATTTATTATTGGGATCTTTTTGACTATGGCCTCGACCGTAGCGGTCCTTTTATTTTTTTAGAGAATTCATACCCATTCCCGACTGTTCTCTCGAACCAAAAAAATGGCCATTCATTCAACGCTTTCCGGAATGAGTGGCCTTCCCTTTTGTGGTCATAGGCAATATACTTATCATCTGTACAATTGGGCTTTTGGGGCGTTCATTCCACAATTTCACTCAATATTTAGCGTATAGGCTACAAATTTTTTTTGAAAATGCGGTATTTTTTTGAGAGGATAAATTTTTGAAAACCAGTCACTTCCCAAAAAGCTGATGGTTCATGATTCATAATTGTAATCATAATAGTTATAAAATTTAATCAAAAAGTTTATT
>JBCCSR010000889.1:0-3165 GCA_039199865.1 Bacteroidota bacterium | reverse complement strand
TTTTTCAATTTTGATATTAAAATCTCTCTAAATAAAGTCATGAAATGATTAAGAAGGGCGCTTTCCTTTTTAACGAACATAGTGTAAAAATCAAAAACTATCGGGAATTAACGTATTACATTTTTTCTGTTTCTTCCCGCTCGACGACTTTTGCATGCCGCGTGGTTTTTTCAATTCTCGATGAGGAACCCTGTAAGTAAGGTCATAAAATGAACCGAATTCCCCTATCTTAGCTAAATGAATTGTTGAAAATGGTCAATTAGCTGACGAATTGAGCTTTTGTTTAGTTCGTGGTTCGCTTCAAAACACTTCGGGGAACCGTCAATTTTTAAGGATACTTCAGGAAAATGAACTTAAAAATTTTCCATATACTTATAGATGCTACCCGTATTGAGCAAAACGACTTTCTCGTGGGCTTTGATCCATTGATTGTTTACTAGACGCTTGCAAGCCATCCAAACTGCAGCTCCCTCCGGAGCAACCAGGATTCCCTCTTTTTGCGCCAATTCTTTGGTTCCTTCGAGCATGTCTTCTTCACTAACTTTAAGGGCTTGGCCATTGCTTTGATAGAGGATGTCGAGAATCATTTCGTCCCCAAAAGCGCTAGGCACTCTCAAACCATTGGCCATGGTTATTGCTGGATTGACAAAAGGAGTAGCAACGCTTGCTTGTTGGTGGAAGGCTTCTACAATTGGATAGCAGGCGGTGGTTTGTACCGCTACCATCCGGGGCATCTTGGATCCCACCCAGCCCATCTGTCGCATTTCTTCGTAGGCCTTCCAAATCCCGATCAAGCCCGTTCCTCCTCCAGTTGGATAAACGACTACATCGGGTGTTTGCCAATCTAGTTGCTCGGCAATTTCATAGCCCATCGTCTTTTTACCTTCCAAACGAAAGGGTTCTTTTAGGGTGGAAACGTCAAAGCAGTCGCTTAACTGATCTGCTTTGATTTGCGCCGCACAATCTTTGATATTGCCTTCTACGAGTGTTACTTTAGCACCGAAAAATTCGCATTCTTTGGAAAAAGTTTTTGGCGTTTGAACGGGCATATAAACTAGGGCTTCTAGGCCAGCTTTGGCACAATAAGCACTCATTGCTCCTCCTGCGTTTCCAGCAGTTGGAATAACGCAACGTTGGACACCCAGTTCTTTGGCCTTGGAAATGGCCATGGCCAAACCTCGGGCTTTAAATGATCCAGTTGGATTGTAAGACTCATCTTTTAACCACAAGTGATTGATGCCTTCCTGACGGGCTAGGCTATCCAGGGAAATGAGTGGCGTCATTCCTTCACCTAGACTAACAATATTTTCCGGGTGCTCAACGGGCAACACCGGGCGATAGCGCCACATACTTTGCTCGCTTGTAATAATTAGTTCGGAAGGAGTACAGGGTTTGAGTGCATAACAAGCCACCAGCGGCTTATTGGCTTTTGAAAAAGTATGAAGTTTATTTTTGTCATAGTGGTCTTTTTTCTTCGAGCACATCAAATGACGGTATAGCGTAAACGGTTGATTTGGGTGATTCACTTTTTGATTTTTTGCATTAGGTCGTTTGACGGAATTGCTGATCAGCGATACTTTTCAGATTTCCGAAAATGGATGAAACAAATGGCCAACAGGAAGTTTGGAGGAATTTTTCGGCAACCAATAGTGATGGATTGAAAATGTGTTCCCTTCACTTAAAGTTAATGAAAAACTAAATAGTAAGGTGTTGGGAATCTCTATAAAAAGAGAATTTGGTATCTTTCATACATATTGGTATTAAATCTGATATGAAATTTACCCTTAGAACCGATATTTTTCACCTCAAGGCTAATTTTTAAACGTGATCTTAAGTCACGTTTTTGTTGCGCTTCACATTAAGCCATGGAAAAAATCAGTGTGCTTCTTTGGCTCCAATCTAAATGATGATCATCTGTATGGCCTACGATCCTCGATCAGCCCTCAAACATTAGGTAGATGCTTCCATCAGTGGTGTCCCAACTCCTGGAGATATTGTATTTGATCCTACTTACAATTGGTATTACGGAATGGATTTGAACACTCAGAGATGGGTAACTTTCGATCCCTACACCGGGACCGTCAGCACTATTGGAGTAGACAATGGGATTGACCAATATTTTGGTGCCATGTAGGTACAAGTGGATGGAAACTTGCGTGCTTTCTTATTGGAGGAATCTCGATCAATTCACCATGACTTTGCTAAGTTGACTAGCCTGAGTTCGTTCATCTCGAACCCGCAACCAGTACACGCCTTTGGTCTTGGGTAGCTGAATGCTTAAATTTTGGACTTGTCCAAAAAATTACTGGAGAACACTTTGCCCTTGGGCATTGAAAACTTCCAGATGGCCACGAGCAATTCTATCATCGAGGCGCAATTCTAGATGACCGTCTTTAGTGGGATTGGGGGCAATTTGTAGGGACAATGGAGGGATCTCTTGGATAGAAGTTGTGCTACACGCTGCTTTTACCACATTTCCATTTTCACATCCCGAGGAGTTGTTGCCAATGATGTAGGGGCCAATTTCCTCGTTGAGATAGGCACAGATATTGGCATAGCGGTAGCTGTCTAGTAGAATATTACTTCCAATCTCTAGACGAGTAATGCTTTGGGGATCGATATTGTGTAGCCCTTCCAAAGATTCGATAAATGAATTGCCGATAATGAAAAGGGGACCGCCAATAGATTGAACACCCACCAACTCGTTGAAGTGTTCCAATCGGAAATTATTGGAAATAACGATACTTCCATCCGCTTCTGGAATGTTGGGAAGGTTTTGTACGGAAGTCAAACCATCCAAGCCTTCGAGAGTCCGTAAAAATTCGTTATTACTGATGAAAATTCTACCTAAGGTGCTAATGTTCTCCAAGCCACTTAAATCATTCAAGCTCTCATTTTCTTTGACACTGAGCACGCCACCAATACTGTTGAGGTTGTCGAGTCCTGCAAAGTTGATGAGTTGTGGATTCCACTACACCCTTAAATTACCACCAATACTGGCCAATTGATCCAGTCCTGCAAAATTTTGGAGTTGGGCTGCCCCTTCAATATTGAGTTGACCGGTAATTTCGACGACCTCGTTCAAGCTATTAAGGTTGGTAATATCAGAACCTGAACCGCCAATATTGAGGTTGCCTTGAATGACGGTACAATCATTAAAATTAG
>JBCCSR010000888.1:0-3167 GCA_039199865.1 Bacteroidota bacterium | reverse complement strand
TGAATTGATAAAACAGATTGACCGTTGGGAGGTACAGCGAAACATTCAAGCTGTAAAAGCGAAATGGCAATTTACCAAAGAAGATGCACGAGTAAAGTTGAAAAAACTTTACCCGTCATTTTAAAATTGGTCGAACACTAGGGGCCTTTTTGCTTTTAATGAATGGAGGGATTGCCATCAGTCAGGCCAAACTCCTATTTGGGGGTATTCAAATATTTGGCTCCATGCTCAACTTCGCTATGCTCCTCAACGTCAAGTCGTTCCCCGCAAAACAAAGAATAGAAGACTTGATTTTTGTAATCAATAGCATCATTGCGCTCGTGATCGCTTATGAGTATCAAACCTCTGGGGCAAAATACATTCAATTTGCTTGGGGACTCACTTCAATAATTTATGTTGTGGTCCTGATCATCAGAAAAAGAAAAACGACAGCTTTGCAGGGTGAAAGCATTCATTGCTAACAAAAGTTATTGCTGTCGTTTGGTCAAGCGTTTTCGCTAAAGAAAATAAATGGATGAAAAAAATCAACTTTTGCCTTATCGCCTTATTGCTTCTCATGGGCTGCCAACAGCAAAGTAATCAGAAGATCAACGAGGAAGCGTTGACATCTGACAACAAAGAATTGATGGCATTGCATGGCGCAGATCAAGCAGACAGAATGGCCAAAGATTCCATTCAACCATTGATCAATCGCGATCCCCAACTCGTCCGAGAAAGAGATGCTGAGAGAAGAAAAAGAGTCTACGAATTATTAGACGCCAACTTGGTCAAGACCGGAAAAGATTTTGAAAATGCTGCAATGATTTTTCAACACGGCCTCGATACCACTGCTTCATCCATGGCGGTGCAATTGATGAAAACGGCTACAGAAATGGATTCTACCGTTAATAAATGGCTATTAGCTGCCGCCATTGATCGGGATTTAATGTGGAGAAAAAAGCCTCAGATTTACGGAACCCAGTATTTGGTCGCGGCAGATAATTCCCTGGAACTTTACCAAATGGATACCACGCAAATTTCAGATCAAGAGCGCATCGAACACGGAGTTCCAGTCTTGTCGGAACTACTAAAGCAAGCCGAGAAATAGTAGAAGTTAACATAGGTGAAGTGGATTGAATGCTCAACATCCCATCTTTGTGGAGGACACTAAATCCATTTGATCCAATGAGACCTTTAATTCTAATGTTCACCTTGTGTTTGCTCTCCATCAGCCATCCGAGCTTTGGGCAAAACATGGCTGATCCCTTGCCCCATCCGCTTATCAATATCAGAGCAAGTTTGCTACTCTTTCCTCCTACGCCCTTAATCACCACTGAGGTCCAGGTTTACCGCAAACTGAGTCTACAGCTGGAATCCAACTTCAAAGATACGCATGGTTTTAACCTCAAGTACTTTAAACATTCTTTGATGGAAAGAGATTTCTTTTTTGTGGGACTTGGATTCATCACCAATGAAGCATTAAGAGAAGATGAAAAAACGGTTTATCTCCCCTATGCGGGATATGGCTATGCCTACAGGTTAGGTGGCAACCATCAATTTACTTGGGATACTCGATTTGGTCTAGGGCTGTTGTCCAACGCGGATACGCCGACGGTGTTTCCCATTATAAAATCGGGACTGGGTTGGGTACTACACCATTGATGCAAAATGATCAGGCATGGACGCCATTGGAATAGAATTATTGAATCCAGATACTTCAGCAGATGAATCGTAGAAAATTTGTAAGAAATAGTGGGATCGCCCTAACGGGCTTATTGGCTATGCCTTATTTGAATCGGTTTACCACTTCAAGTCAAAGCATGAATCAGCAAAATGAAATCATAAGTGTACAAGTCGGAGGAATCAAAGTACACGCTTTTACCTCTGGTTGGGTTAAAGTCAAAAGGGCCCACAAAAATCCAAGTTTTGGGTTTCCAGCCATTTTATTAGATCCATTCTGGACCAATTGGCTGCCCATTCATACGTGGTTAATTGAACACCCTGAGGGCAACATCCTAATTGACACGGGGGAAAACCATCAAGTCAATGATAAAAATTATTTTGCCTGTGATAAAGCCAGTGGTATGGTTTATCGAAGCATACTCAAGTTGGACATTGATCGCGATGGAGAACTGCCCACTTTGCTGGCCAAAATAAATAGGCAAGTAGATGATATCCGTTGGGTGGTACTGACCCATCTGCATTTAGATCATGTAGATGGCATTCGCTTTTTTCCCAAGGCCGAATTTGTAGTAGCCAAAAACGAATACCTCCTCTCTTCTCCGGGACATGTCCCTTGCTTGCTGCCTTCTTGGTTCCATCCACGAGTAGTCAATTTTTCCCCAAAAAATAACCTTGGCTTCGATGGGGCCTATGCACTTACCCAAGCGAAAGATGTATGGATTGTTCCAACCCCCGGTCACACGCACGGCCATCAATCCGTCATTTTACGGACCAATGAGCAATCCCTATTTTTTGCGGGAGATGCAACTTTTACCCAAAGGCAACTCCTCGAAACTAAAGTTGCTGGGATTTGTGCAAACAAGAAAGTCGCTCGAAAGACCATCCAACAAATTCAGTCCTTTGGGAAAAATCATCCGATGGTCTACCTTCCCTCACACGATTTGGAATCGGCAAAGCGCCTAAAGCATTTGGAAGTTTTTCGTATCTAGCAGCATTGGAAAAACAAATCTTTCCCTCAAGCATCCATTGCCGGACCATCTCCATTTGAATAAATTTCATCTGTTTTATTGCAACTTGGTTGCAATTATTGTTACTTTGCTTATCTTTGCAACCAAGTTGCATTTGTAAGTGCAACAAGGTTTAAGCGATTTAGAATCAACAGACAAGTAAGACAATTGGAGAAAAATCTTAATGACCTTGCTAACAATAAGCATAGATTCCAACTAAAATTATAAATTTTCTAAAATGATACCATCTACTTTCGAAGAATGGAAAGACTGTATTGTCAATGATTGTAAAATTAAATTGACGAAATCTTTTGCTGAAAAGAGATTGAGCGTTTACGAAAATGTCAATCATCCTGAAACCCGTAAATTCATCGAACTTTATGGCAAACAACACTGGAACAATGTTATTTATTGGTATAAAAAAGTCTTAAGATGATGCGAAAAAAACTTCCTGTTACTGTTTTAAGTGGTTTTCTCGGAGCGGGAAAAACGACTTTG
>JBCCSR010000887.1:0-3169 GCA_039199865.1 Bacteroidota bacterium | reverse complement strand
TTTTGTATGTTTTTTTGGGTGCTTTTATTGTCTTTTGCGATCTGGGGTTGGGGTATCAATATCTGTGGCCGCAATCTTCCTACGTCCAGCAAATCAGTATATTTTTAATCCTAAATTTGTACCTGATTTTTGGGACCCTCTTCGTGAGGAGGTATTTTAATACGAGCAATGTTTACAAAAGTATTGACCGTGCCTTTCTCATTATTATGATCATTGCCGGTGGAGTAATTCCCTTTACTTTTTTGATGCCGCACATAGATCATATTTTGTATTCACACGTATTGTCTACTTCCGTCAATATTCTTTACATTGCGACTTGTGTTTTATTTTTCTGTTTGTTTTTTATGTCTTATTTCAGTTCCCAAAAAATCTTTCCGGGGATCTTTCTCTTTGGCTTTTCGCTACATGGGCTGAGCATTATTATTGGCAATCTGCAGGATGTCGGATTGGTGAGGGCGGGTTCTTTGTCGGGTTACTTGATGAGTATCGGTCATCCGCTAACCATTCATTTACAAATTGTCTTTATGGCGGGGATGCTTCTGGAAATGGGGGTGATCTTTTATTTGGCCATCAAGCGTTTTGCCCGTCTGTATCGTCAAAATAATTTGTCTTTACAAAATCTGGCAGCCCAAAAACAAAAAACCATGAACGCAATGGTCTTTGGAATAGAAAAAGAGCGAGAGCGTTGGTCACACGAGTTGCACGACGGCTTGGGGGTGAAGCTAAGTTTACTCAAACAGGAATTGCAAATGCTTGCCTCCTATTTTCGACAACCTAAAATGGCCGAAAATAAATTGTCTTCGATCATTACAGAGCTCGATACGGCACACCAAGATTTGCGGAATATTTCCCATCACATCATGCCCAAATCATTACACAAACTCGGCCTTCGCTCTGCAATTGAAGAATTGCTTTATCGCCTGAGAATGGTCGATAATTCCCTAGAAGTCAACTTCTTCCCTCACGCTGATTTAGACAATATTCCCAGATTTTCGCAACAGCAGATGTACCATATTGCCCAGGAGCTTTTAAACAATACCATCAAACATTCGCAAGCCAGTGAAATCAACCTACAGTTTGTTCATCACCAAGATCAAATGATCATTACCATGGAAGACAATGGTCAAGGCTTTGATGTCAATCGGGCCATTCGCAATGGAATTGGCTTGAAAAATATTAAGAATCGGGTTTCTGTTTTAGGTGGAAAATTTTTGGTGGATTCTGCACCGGGACGAGGTACTTTAATTTCCGTTGAATTGCCTCTGGAATCTCTTTTGGAAAAAGACCTTACAAGAGTTGACGATCCAACAGATCCTTGATGAGTTCTGCTACATTTTTAACATTTAGTTTACCGAAGGTGTTTTTGAGATGGGTATCAACGGTGTTTGTACTAATGAACAACTCCTCGGCGATTTCTTTTCTCGATTTTCCATTGGAATACAGGCGGGCAATTTCCAACTCTCTTTTGGTCAGGGGATGATCGACCTTGGGTTTGAAATCTGATGAACTAGCGCTTTGCTGCAGGGGCTCTTCTTTTTCCCAAATATTGATGATTTTTCTTTGTACGTTTGGCCCCAGATAGGAGTGTCCTCCCGCTACTTTTTTAATCGCATAAATGAGTTCTGATTTATCCGTGTTCTTTAAGAGATAGCCTTTCAAACCTTTCTTCAAGGCTTCTTTGATCAAGGTAATTTCATCGTAGCTAGTGAGCATCAGAATTTTTAGAGAAGGAAAATGAGAGAGGAGTAAAGTGGCAATTTCAATTCCGTCGGTATTCAAATCTGGAAAACGATAATCCAAGAGTAAGACCTGGGGATGATTGGATTTGATCAAATCATAGGCATTGAGACCATCCGTTGTATAGCCAACCACTTCTACTTCCTCACTATTGTGGAGCAAGGAAATCAGACCATCGATAATCAACTGTTGATCATCAATAATGGCGACGTCGATCTTGTTTTTTGTTGTACTCATCCCTGACACAATGGTACGAAGTGCAAGTTAATTAAGCAAATCAAAATCAATAAAAAAATAATGGATGAAGGCTTTGGACAGCATCGACTACTCAGTGACCTTTACTGGAAGATAGATTTCTCCTTTCAGATAAGTCTGAGCTTTGCCACTTAGTAAAACTCGATCGCCTTTGAGCTGACAAGTCATTTGTCCCCCTCTCGTCGACAGCTGTTGTGCAGTCAAGTTGGTTTTTCCTAATTGTTTGGCCCAATAGGGCGTCATGCTGGTATGGGCAGAACCTGTTACCGGATCTTCATCGACACCCGCTTGGGGGAAGAAACATCTGGAAACAAAATCGCAGTGATCCCCCGGAGCCGTAAAGATCATGCCCCGACTATCCAACTGGCTGATCCAACCTAGATTTGGTTGCAACTGTTCGATGGTTTGTTGACTATCAACGACCACCAAATAGTCGTCACGTCCACGGAAAACTGCCTTTACTTCTAGTTGTATTTCGGCCTCAAACTGCTCCCGGTCGGGAATGGCTTGCAATTTATCTGCCGGGAAATTCATGGTATATCCCTGTTTGTTTTTAATGACGCTCAACGGACCACTTTTGCTGTGAAAGGTGATTTGATCTGCTGGAAAATGAAGATGATTAAATAGCACATGAGCCGTTGCTAGGGTTGCATGGCCGCACAGATCAACTTCGGTCCCTGGTGTAAACCAACGAATATGGAAATCTTGGTCTTGACTGAGGAAAAATGCGGTTTCCGACAAATTGTTTTCCATGGCAATCTTTAGTAAGAGTTCATCTGCCAGCCAGTCATCTAGCGGGCAAACTGCCGCTGGATTTCCAGAAAATAATTGATCGCAAAATGCATCGACTTGAAAAATGGGGAGCCTCATTGTTTAAGAACTTATATTTTTAATCGCTTGAATATGAGCACCTCCACGCATTTAATTAAAATGTATATTGTTAGGTGCTTGCTCGAAATAGATTTTATCAATCTTTTGATAGTTTATTTCAATATGCAACTTGGTAAAATTACACTTATATTCGTAATAGAAAAATAAATAATTCACATCATGGATCACAAAACAAACATGGACACTGCCAGTGCAAATGGCAATGGTGTCAGTAAATGCCCCTTCTCCAACGGCATGCTCAAAAAGAGCGCGGGGGGAGGGATGACCAATCAAGATTGGTGGCCAA
>JBCCSR010000886.1:0-3171 GCA_039199865.1 Bacteroidota bacterium | reverse complement strand
TCTTACCGTACCAATTGGAATGTCAATAATTTTACAGATTTCTTCGTAAGTAAATCCTTCAATATCACACAATAGGATCACTGTTCGGAAATCAACTGGCAAAGCGTTGACCGCATTGGTCACTTCATCTCCAATAATATTCTGATAGATTTCTTCTCTCAAATCTACGAAGCCAGAATATTTCCTATCTTCCTCATCGTGATAGCTGATTACCTCTTCGAAGTCGACCTGGGTAGGCCTTTTGCTCTTTTTTCGGTACTGATTAATAAAAGCATTCTTCAATATTTTGAATAGCCACGCTTTTGCGTTGGTTCCTTCAATATATTTATCGATGAAACGGAATGCCTTCATGTATGTTTCCTGTACCAAATCATTGGCATCAGCATCATTATACGTTAGGTTGTAGGCGAAATTATAAAGTGCATCTACATGAGGATAGAATTCTTTTTCGAAGATGTCCGCCTGACGCTGTTTATTCTTATTCTTGTCGGTCATTAGTAGCATAAAGATAGAAAGTATTTGGTTCTTTGACAAAAGAAGCACCTGTTTACATGCCTACATTTGCACCAACTTCATTTTTTTGAAAAAAGTTTCTTGTGCTACTAAAAATCCACAATTTTTATTTCGGGAATATTTTTTTCGAACCAATGGAGTGGAGCTTGGTTCTTATCTCCAGTCCGAGTATCACACTTAAAGAAGAGATAATACAGCTGTCGAGCTGCACCAATTTTCTCCAATAAGTAGTTCAATCGCTGGTCAGCAGCATCCACATCGCGGTAAATGTGCTTTAGTCGCCAGCAATAATAAGCCTCGTCATGCAGCTCAATGATGGTCAATATTTCTTGATCATTGATCAATGGTTCCATAAATTTTCTTGCCAGCACACCATGGTGTTTTGACCAATCACGGGGTTGAGTGGTTTTGTCTTCTCGGTGTTTGAAGGAATCATGTACTAGACTAATGAGTCGAAGTTGGCTTCGCTCTTCGGTAGAAATGGTTAGTTTATCTACATTGTCTAGCACCTCTCTGACGTGGTACAGTACTTTGCCCTCAGGATGTCCAAACCTAGGTTTTCCCCATAACAATCCTTGAATGAAATCTTCATTTTGAAGGATCAGTCGTTCTAGGTCTGATTCAGGCTTGAGTAGTCCTTGAATGTCGATATTTTCCTGAAGAATTTTCTCCATAAAGATAATTTCGCTGGGCCTTAAATATACGCCTTATTAACAGGTATTTGAACAAGTAATGGCGAAAAATAATTTTTCCATCAAAATTTCACTAAACGTCTCTTAATCAATTCTTTGCTTGCGAGCTTGGGTGATCACAGATTTCTATTGGGATACTCCAATAGCATTTTTCATGATTTCACCTTACGAAGCAATTACCATAGAGATCAATAATGCAATAAACGTGCAAATTATTTAAAAAATTCCCCTCAGTGGAAAATTGCTATGACCAGTTTTTGTCATTTCGGGCAAATAGTTGGGCTTTTCTGCTTGTTAAGGTAGTGTTAAAATGTTGGTAATCAGTAACAAAGATAAACAAGCAAAAGTTACTTCTATAGCTATTGAAAACAACCATTCATTTTATTGATTACTCAAAAAATTTTGATAATGAAACATATCATTTCGCTCGTTTTCGCCGGAATTATTGGCGGTCTGATAACACTTGGAGGTGTTTATTTGATGAAAAGTGATCAACAACATCTCCAAACTAGCCCGGCTATTGCCCAGCAAATCAATCAATCATTAGTCAACACCAGTCGCTCCACAGCTGTTCCTACTAACTTTACCGATGCAGCTCAACGTGCCATGCCCGCCGTAGTACATATCACTGCTTCAGAAAGCGCTGCCATGGCCCAAAAGAGACGACAGGACAGCAATGATCCTCTTAGAAATTTCTTTGGAGACGACTTCTTTTTTGGCAACCCGTTTTCACCAGACCGCGGTGGAAAAAGAGGGACTGGCTCTGGAGTGATTATCTCTAAAGACGGATACATTGTCACCAATAATCACGTAGTCGGTTTTGCCGATGAAGTCGAAGTAACCACCTACGACAACCGTACTTTCAAAGCCCAAATCATTGGAACTGATCCAGAAACCGATTTGGCGGTATTAAAAATTGAGGAAGACAATCTACCAACGCTTAGCTACGGAGACTCTGATCTTGCCCAAGTTGGCGAGTGGGTATTGGCCGTTGGTAATCCATTCGACTTGACATCAACCGTGACTGCAGGAATCATTTCCGCAAAAGGTAGAGACATTAACATTATCCAAGGCAACCGATCAATCGAAGCCTTCATCCAGACGGATGCAGCAGTAAATCCGGGAAATAGTGGTGGCGCCTTAGTAGATACCAGAGGAAACCTGATCGGGATCAACACCGCAATCGCCACTCAAACCGGCTCATTTTCGGGCTATTCCTTTGCTATCCCAGTCAATATTATGAGCAAGATCGTCGATGATATCATTGAATATGGAAGCTATCAGCGTGCTTTTCTAGGCATCAACATCACCGCCATGGATAGTGAGCTGGCAGACGAGTTGGGATTGGTGAAAGCTCAAGGTGTTTATGTTAGTGGATTGGCAGAAGGTGGAGCTGCAGCCTACGCTGGTGTATTGCCCAAAGACGTCATTGTAGCAGTCGATGGAAATGAAATCAAATCTGTACCCGAGTTGCAAGAGTTTGTGGGAAGAGCAAAAGTTGGAGATACTTTAACTTTGACCGTTAGACGAAAAGGTAAAACAAAGAAAATCCCCGTGAAATTAAAAGCCGGATAAACAGTTTTAGGAAATTATTAACATTTTTCCTGAAACAAAAAGTGGTAATTCACGGTTATTAGGATAGATAAAAAACTTGTTTAAAGTTGGTTTTTCGTTTTGTTTTGATGCGTCTGTCCCGCGAAAGCAGGGCAGACGTTTTTTAATTCCCACTATTTCCCTACCTTTAATCTACACTGTTTAGGTCCAGCTATGAGTTTTTATTCCAGCGTATTGAATGATTTTATTGCTTTGTTTTTTCCACGGCTTTGTTTGGCTTGTCAGCAACAAATCCCTCCCAGAGAACAAGTCATTTGTATTTCCTGCCAATATCATTTACCGAAAACTAAATTTCATTTGGAAAGAGAGAATGCTTTTACTGAACGATTCTGGGGAAGAATTCCAATCGATT
>JBCCSR010000885.1:0-3172 GCA_039199865.1 Bacteroidota bacterium | reverse complement strand
GTTTTTAATAGATGGTGATCAAACAACAATAATTAAAGTGCTCAAATCAATTCATTTCTATTCTCTCCGGGACTGATTCGATAAACCTTCTTTCATGCAGCGAATTGTTATTTTACTTTTCCCATTGCTTTTTGGCCTGAAAGCTTTCGCCCAACCCTTGTATCCCGTTAAGGTGCAAAATCGCTGGGGGTTGATGGACGCCGAAGGAGCGATTGTACTGCCTACGATTTACGAGGCAATCGGAGAATTTAAGAAATACGGTTATGCGGTAATGCAAAGAGCGGGAAAGGTAGGACTTCTCGATCAGGATGGTATCGAAATCGTTTTACCTCAGTACGAAGATTTGAAAGTACTGGATTCGACCTTGGTGGCCGTGATGGATCAAGAAGAATGGATGGTCATCAATCTGAAAGGGAAAGTAGTTTTAGAAAAGGGCTATGAGCGGGTAAGTGTTTGGCCCAGTGGTTTTTTGGGCTATCGCAAAGAGCATAAATGGGGTATTGTCAATCGGGAAGGCGAACGCATTTGTTCCCCTAAGTACGATGAGATCCAGTGGAAAGAGGAGGGCTATTTTCAAACCAAAGTGGAGCAGAACTTTGGTTTGCTCACTACGGAAGGCTCCATTATTCTGGAGGCGCTTTGCGATGAGATAAAAATATACAATGACAGCCTCTTCTTTTTTCAGGTGGGTCGTTACTGGGGAGCGGTAAACCGTGAAGGCAAAGAATTGATTCCGACCAATTATAATGTCTATCATCGCATTTCCGATAATTTTATTCGCCTGAGTCGCGATCGAAAACACTATTGCTATTCAATTCCAGCCGAACGCCTGATCACCGATGGTGAGTATGACAATTTTTATCCCTTTTCTTCCAATAAAGTATTGTGCAAAAAGGACCGTCTTTTGGGGCTCCTCAACCTGGATGGCGACCTAGTACTCCCCGCCAGGTACAACGAAATCCAATCCTTTAACGCCAGGCATTACCGAGTAAAGGTCGAGCAAAAATGGGGCGTAGTCTCCGATGAATCTGTGATGATCATTCCCCTGGAATACGATTATATTGCTCCCCCTAAAGGCAAAGTTTGTCTGGCCAAAAAAGGATTCTTTTTTGGGGTCTTGAACGATTTGGGAGAAAACCCAGTTCCCTTTGAATTTGGTAGGATTGAATTGTTTGCTGATCAAGCCCGGGCCTTTAAGGGAGAGGCCATGAGCTTGTTTCACTTTGATGAAGATGGACTGAGTAAGGAAGAAAATGCCTTTAAAAAACATTTTACCATTACGATTGGTGGACGAAATCGAGTGGCTCGACAAAGACTGGGTTTCGACGATTCAGAAAACAATTATTTGCTCGATGATTTTGAATGGTTTTACTCTTCTCGGGAAGATAAATGGGGACTTCGTCGCCTAGATGATGGTCAGGAACAAATCAAGCCGACTTTCGACGAAATAAGAGTCGTCAAGGAGCATGGCTTTACCATTGTCGGTATTGAAAAATACGAGTATTTTAATTTTGAACGAACGACTTATCGTTTTGAAATGATGTATGGCGTCGTTAACAATAGCGTTGGATTATTGGTTACTGGACTGAACTTGTGGGATATTAGGCTTCGCGATTTTGATCAAGGACTCAATACGGCAAGATGTATTTTTAGTAATGGCCGACACGGTCTAATTTCTAAAAATCCCATTGGCCTGATTCTGAAAAAAGACTATGCCTACATTGGGGAGTTTCACCATGGAGTGGCCAGGATGAGTGTAAAGGGACAACTTTCGGGGAGTTTGAAACAAAAGGAAAGACAATTGGAAAGTCTACCAGAATACCTGAGTGGATTGATGAGTAACAACTACATGGTCGACTACACGCTGTACGATCAAGAATTCAATATGGATGCCCGCTTGGTTTGTGAGGGATGCAAATTTGGTTTTATTGATACGGCTGCCCAGATAGTCGTTCAAAACCAATATTCTTTTGCTCACAATTTTGTCAATAATGTCGGGATTGTCGAGTCAGAGGGCAAATGGGGTTTGGTCAATCGGGAAGATCGAGAGCTGATCGCTTGTCGCTATGATGGCATTCACTTTTTGGAAAATACTGATAATACCATTCTGAGGGTCTATACAAATAAACTGAAATACGGTTTAATTGATACCCTCGGACAGGTGGCAGTCAATTTGATTTATGACAAAATTGGGGCCTTTCGCGAAAGCCGACTGGCAGTAAAACGCAAGAATGTTTGGGGCTTTGTCAATAAAAATGGGGTAGAGGTCATCCCTTGTCGTTTCAAAAGAGTTCGGTATTTTAGTGAAGGCTTGGCGGCAGTACAATTGCGTCGGAAATGGGGTTTTGTGGACCAACAAGGAGACGTCGTCATTGATTATAAATACCACCAATTGGGGAATTTCAAAGATGGATTGGCTTGGGCTAAAACCAGACATGGTTACGCTTATCTCAATCCAGAGGGAAAGATGGTCATCAAAAATAAATTTGACAAAGCTTTCGATTTTGAAGAAAATATAGCTCGAGTGGTGGTCGATGGCAAATGGGGCTTGATCAATAAGGAAGGGGAATATATTTTAAGACCTAAGTACACCCAAATTGAAGCCTTTAACGAATATGGTCTTGCGGTGGCTCGCTATGGCAATAATAATATTCGTTATGGCTTGATCAATCGTTCGGGGAATATGATTACGGTACACAATTTCAAAAAAATTGAGGCCTTTAGCGAAGGCTTGGCGGCAGTCAAATACAAAAATGGCTATGGTTTTGTTGATCATCGTGGGCACATGGTAATTTCTAGTAAATATTCTCGGGTATCTAAGTTTTCTAATGGTCGGGCGGTCGTCCAAAAAGACGGGGTTTGTGGCTATATTGATCGAGAGGGCAATGAAGTCGTGGGTTTGGAGTACTCAAAATGTTTAGACTTTGAAGAGGGGCGAGCAGTCGTATACAAAGGATACAAACAAGGAGGCGTGATCGATACTGCGGGCAATTACATCATCGAACCGAGTATCAACCGAATTTTGGACTTTAGTCAGGGAAGAGGTTTGGTTCGAGATGGCAACTATCGGTTTTACTACATTACCGAAGAAGCTCGGGTTTACGATGGCTTCTATCAAAAGGCAGGTGAGTTTAGGCATGGTGTGGCCGTAGTACAATCCAATGGTCAATGG
>JBCCSR010000884.1:0-3173 GCA_039199865.1 Bacteroidota bacterium | reverse complement strand
CGCAAAAGTCGTTAAGTTTAATTCTCAAGATACCATTTTAGCCGATGTATATGGAAAATTGGTGGATCAAGAAGTCTTCGCAACAATCAAGAGACAAGCCACGGAGATTCTATTGCCCGGTGATGAAAAGATAACGCTACGTTTGATCGAAGAAGCCTATCGCAAAGAAATTAAAGTCAAAACCGTAAATGGTAAAAATAAATTCGCTTACGAAGATTATAAAAACGGAGCGTATGTGTTTGATGAAATCGTTCCTTTGTATCCCAATAGCCTTCGTGGATTTGTGGCCAAGGAGGAAGAGAGTTATCGTATTTTTTATCAAGATAAAGATTTTGGCTACAATAAAGTTAAGCCGACTTATCATGGTGTTGATTTGGATGCTGTCAGTAGAAAATTTGTTCCAGTACAAAATAAAAAAGGGCAATGGGGAGCGGTATTTTTGAGTGGAGAACGCAAGGAGCTAAAGCAAGCCATCTCCCCTAAATACGATCGGTTTGAAAATTTTGATTTTGAAAATAGGTACAGTTCCGTTTATGCGCTCTTTGTAGGACAGACCATCAAGTGGATCAAAACAGATGTCTGGAATAAACGAGAAACCAAAAAGAAAGCCTACAAATTTATCGAAGCACAAACGAAATATAGCGACCATATTCGCTGGCTCAAAAAGTCAAAAAGGCTTAGGGCAAAAACGGTAGAAACGC
Organism: Bacteroidota bacterium; assembly: GCA_039199865.1. Classification (GTDB taxonomy): domain Bacteria; phylum Bacteroidota; class Bacteroidia; order Chitinophagales; family Saprospiraceae; genus JALZUU01. The sequence continues at coordinate 2,472 of JBCCSR010000884.1, read as the reverse complement.
TTTTTCAACATTTTGGTGTCGATCGGAAAAAGGAGGTCTTGCATTATCAAAAAAGTGGCCCGGTTCACTTGTTGGATCTCGGCGATGAGCAACAAATGTTGTGGCATGACGATTATCTGGGAGAGTCTTTTGCAGTGCCCAAAAGTATCGTTTCCATCGAGTTGACCCAACAAGTCAGGCGAGTTGAAGGCATTCAAGAATACCTGGATTTGCATTTGGCCATTACGGATAAAGATGGCCAGCGCAAAAATGCGAAGGCGATTTACCTCAAGGAAAAAAAAGGGTATAAAGTCCATCGGTTCGAGGAGTAAATCCCAGAACGGAGGTATTCAATGCTAAAGTTTTCTTTTTCAGTTATTCGCTTTTAACGATTCGATGTACCGAGACCTTACCATTGTGATCCGTGATATTGATGAAATAAAGCCCAGGACTTTGATCGTCTAGTGCTAGTCTCACGTTATTTTGATGCAGCCCTTCCCAGGAATGAAGTAATTTTCCTATTGCACTGAATAGTTGAATGCTGGAAAAAACCTTTTCCTTGGATTCAATATTCATCCATCCTTTTGTGGGATTGGGATAGAGAAGAATATCCGTCTCTTGTTCTACCGTAGTCGTGGAGCTAACAATGGTGGTTTTCTCCTGTCGGGTAACGATAGGCACATATCCAATTTCCATTCCTGCCGGAGGATTGACGATCAAGCCCGGATCTAAACTGACGAGGGTTCCACCCGTAGGAGCGGGAAGATATTCCTCTGTGTGCTGCCAATGGCTATGGATCTTTTCAATACGGTCTTGCATTTTTTGCCTCATTGCTTCGGGAAGATTGGCATGAACAATTGCGGGTTGATCCATAAAACGATACCAGTAATAGGTGAGTTCACTACCGTCTCCTAAGTTTACTTTGAAAGGCCCTGCCGAAGGCCCCGGACTGTTCCACGGGCTTTGGGGATCTTGTAGATGACAATCTGGTTCCAGTGGAGTGAGATAGGGCGTCTCATCATTGCGTGGGGTGATGGCAGGTTCGTTGGTCAAGAGTCCGGTAGCCGCTGGAACTGCCGACATCGCTATCGGATCCCATTGATTGTTGGAATTGAGTTGATAAAATTCGGGCATAATAAAGTTTTCACCAACTTCCTCTACCACGTTGGTATTCCATTCGAATCCGGCAACTGTCCGACTGGTATTCATAATTTTCTCTGCAAAAGGATCATGGTCAATCATGGCTTCAAAAGAGGTCGTCTCGAAATTGCCGATGTGGCCATTGACCCCCAGGTCGACATCGAATAAAAGACTTTGTGTGGCGGTCGTTTGAAACTCCGTTGGGGGAACGGGGCCGCCATTAAACCAATTTTCTACGGCATTCCACTTGGCCTCTTTGGAATAAACCTTAAGGTCTCGAATAAGCTCAGATCGATTGGCAGTGGTCTTGGGATAAACCAGAGGCAAAACTCGGGCGTAACGTTGCCCAGAGTCATCCATTCCAATGAGTGCTGGAGATTCTGCGTATTCCATAGCAAAAGCCGGATTTTTATCTGAAGGTCTGGTGTCAAAAAACAGGCCTTCCAGACTTGGATCATCGAGTACGGTCTCCGTCCAAAAAGTAGGCAGGAAAAACGTTGCTGGGCCCTTAAAGTTGCTGGTATTTAAAAACAAGGTCCAACACTGGTTGCCGGTAGAAAAATCTGTCCCGTAGGTTTGTGCCATCGGATCAGTCAGGGGCAGGGGATGATAGCCATAACCCAGAAAGGCTCCGTTTGTCCCTTGCTCCATATTCAGGCCATCTGGTGGCCAGAGTAGATGTGGAGACAATTGGGCAACACCATATTTTCCACCAGGTTCACTCCAATCTCGGTGGCCATCTGCGAGTAGATCACTACTCCCCGCTCCCACACCATTGGCCCACTGATTGAAATCAAAAGCCACCCCACCCATAATAAACTTGGGGGTCTCGGTTGCAAATCGAGTATCATGCCACCACCCCAGGCCTCCTTCAATGGTATTGTAAAAATTGCTGGGTTCATTACCCGTTTCCAGTGGTCGCAACCAGGTGCTGGGCAAACCGAGTTGGAAATGATCCGGACCCGGATACTGTTGCATGATCGGCCAAACTCCAGCATAGAAGGAATAACCAGCTCCGTCGCCAGCATCGAAAATAGCTTCTCGATCAAAATAGTTAAAGCCAAAGCCACTTGCTTGCATCTGGGCCATGGATTGATCGGGAACAAATAGGAGAAGAAGGCATGGGCCTTCTTCGAGTCAGAAATGATCACTGTTAAAAGAGCTGCTAATCAAATTAACTCAGAATAAATAATGTATTTCAGAGTAATCAGCCATTTTTCGCACCTTGTTACAATCAATATTCAAAGAAACCATTTTAAATTTATATATCTGATGAGAACATTAATCTACATAGTCCCACACCTATCCTGTACAATAGCTTCTTCAATCATGGAATCAAGCACGAGCATAGAT
>JBCCSR010000883.1:0-3173 GCA_039199865.1 Bacteroidota bacterium | reverse complement strand
AGAATATCGATGCCAATTTGGCTGGGCGTACCATCGTAATTGTATTGATGATTGGGTTGAAAACCACCCCCGGCATTTCCTTCCACGGTCGTCCAAGACCCTCGCGTAAATTTAAACTCTACAGTGCCAGGATTGGGATTGATGGTAATGGAATAACTTTGATTGCCATTATTGGTCAATACAAAATTGGGATCGGCTTCATTCCAGTTGTTCATATTGCCTGCCAGATAGATCATATCTGCCATGGGAGTATTGGAGGGTACATTATTGACGTTGATGGTAAGTTGTGCAAAGAGGGGGCAAGTGCAACAACATAAAACGAGGAGATGAAGGAATTTTATCATGAATTTAGGCTTAGTTTTTCTTCTTGCACGGTGGGAATCACCGCTCTGATTTCTTTGACTACTTTTGTGAGAATTTCATCCAAGTCGTCAAACTCAGTTACGGGAATTCCATCTCTAGGGATGGCTTGAATATCGGCAATTTGCTCTTCATCCCAATCACAGGGTTTGATGATGATGGGGATCAAGCGGACGGGATCTTTAGGATCTTTATGTCTTTCCCATGCTCTTTTTATTTCTACATCATAGATGTACTTGGAGGCGAGAAATCGCGGGGATACAAGCAGTAAAATAATATCTGCAGTATTGAGCTCATTACTGATCTTTTCATCCCATTCCTGTCCCACCTGGATGGCACGATCATTCCAGATTTCGATGGCTGGATGTCGTCGAAGTACCGCTAGGTGGACATCTAATTCTTCTCTAATGTCTTCGTCTTTGTGCGAATAAGAGGTAAAGAATTTGATGGGAACGTCTTTTCTGATTTTACCGGACATGGTTATTGTTGATTTAAAGTGCAAAAATAAGCTTTCAAAATGTTTTTCTCTAGTTTTGATCTTCCTCCTTAATCGAAGATTGTGTTTTGACCCAATCCTGATTTTCATTGCTCATGATGCCCTCCACTCGTTCTACTAGATAATGGAGCTGCTGATTATTAAGGTAAGGGCCTGCCTTGGCGAGGAACAATATTTTTTCTCTCCGTAGTGCTTCGGCGGTATAGCGATATTCTAACCAGTTTTCCTGGTATTTATAGAGTGTCAGTACTCCTTCAAATAAGGCAATGGCTACTCCTCCGATTCCCACGGCCACTTTTAACCATTCCCGCTGATCATTGATGAGGCCCGCTAGAAATGGGATAAATACGGAAAGGACGATGATGAATAATTTTAGACTGCGAAATCTTACCTGATTGAGCTCACTTTTTTTATCGTACCAAGCAATTTGTTGATCGAGTCGCTGGTTGAGGTATTCTTCTGTCGTCATATGGCATTATGGGTTTGATCTCGGTTTTTTAAATAGCTAGAAAGTCTAATGTAAGAAAAAACAAAATTGAATTAATCTTTTTTATAATATTTCTGATGGATTCTTTTGCAATCAGGCTTCTCCCAAAATGTAGTATATTTACGGAGCTGGGCCAATGCTTGGGCTCATCATCGCATTAAAAAAACAAGGATGCTCGATCAAAAAGAAATGATGACTTTGTGGATGCCGATCTTAAGAGAACGGGGGAAGCCATTTCGGAAATTTAGAAAAGTCTTGGTGCGGAAAGCAAAGGAGGGAGAGGTCATTTATACCATTACTAATGATGGTGTAGAAACCCAAAATACAGCCCACCGCGGAGATTTCATTATCAGAAACCAGACCGGAGCCAAGGAAGAATACATTTTAAAGCCTGCTAAGTTCCACGAAAAATACAGGCCATTGCGTTCATTGGAAGAGGGTTGGACCGAATACCAAGCTGTTGGCCAAGTCATTGCTATAGAAATGAACGAAAAACTGTTGGCCAAGATCAACCGGAAGAAATATTTTCGTTTTATTGCCCCTTGGGGGGCGCCAATGATTCTCCGTTTACACGATTTTCTGGTTTGTCCAATCGATGGCTCAGAAATTTATCGGATTGCTCGTAAAGAGTTTTTTGAAACCTATAAAAAGGCTTGACTTCCATTAACTTACTCATAAGCACCAAAAAATGACCAGAGTTTTTATTTCCTACGTTGTTGAAGATGATGCTTACAAGGATAAGCTCCAAAAGAACTTACGGGTCTTGATTCGTCAGGGATGGTTGGATGCTTGGGATCAGGAACAAATTAATGTTGGCGAAGATCGCCAACGATTGATCCAACAGCAATTGGAGGAAGCCGATTTGATGCTGCTGTTGATTAGCCCCGATTATTTAGCTTCCGAATACATTTTTGACGTCGAGTTGAAAAGAATTATGGAACGCAGTGATTCCACGGAAGACGCGGTAAAAGTCATCCCGATCATTCTTCGTCCTTGCGATTGGACCAACGAAACCTTTGCCACTAAGGAAGTACTGCCACCAGAGGCCCGCCCGCTTTCTACCTGGGAAAATGAAGATGAGGCCTATCTCAGCATCAATGAGGGGATCAAGCAAATCCTCAATCTAAAGCCAAATGAGTCGCTGGCGGCGACGCCCCAATCAGTCGCCGTCACTACAGATCAGCCAGAAAATAGGGCGATTTTGCGGGAAACCATCGATAAAGGCCAAATGAATACCGCTTTTGACCTGTTGCGCCAACATCTACAAGATGCCGATGCCAAAACTTACTCTCAATACATCTATCTGAGGGGTAGACAAGCTCGGCTAGAAGAAAAATTACTTAAAAAATGGCCTATTCATAAAGAGGAACAGGAAGGAATCGTCCAAGAGCTGAGCCGCTTTTTAAATGGCCTCTAATCTGGGCTTCGCTCTCCTAATCACCAGATTAAATTAATCTTTTAAGCTCAATTTCCCTTTTATATTTTGTTGCATCCACCGGAACTGGCTTAGTGCTTAATAATTGTGGATTTTAATTTTTATGTTATTTTTTGAATTCATAAAAATCTGATATTGAATAGATTATATCTATTTGGTAGATATTTGTTAATATTCGTATAAAAGAAGTTTCTAGTACTTTGCCTGTCACAAAAACTACCCTTACTGAAATGGTATAGTTATTGTCTTAAATATCATGGCTCAGAAAAGTTAACCTCCCTCATTATTTCCTCCTAAAATTTAATCACCAGTCTTTGGAATCATTTGCCATGGAAGCTCCCGCTCGTGTTGAGTGGGTTTTTACTTTCCTGGCGCCAGATTCAATCAGTGGCTGT
>JBCCSR010000882.1:0-3176 GCA_039199865.1 Bacteroidota bacterium | reverse complement strand
CCTTACTTCTGGTTTTTTTACTTATTTGAAAAGTTATACCATCAAAACAAAGTGTTCCAAACCATTTGGGATCAAACGCCAAAATTTTCGGCAGATATTCCCCATAAAATCCAACACTTTGGCATCTTTGCGCCACTTGACGAGGCCATCAAAAAAGATATTGATCAAGCAGTCGATCCATTGTACAAATTGACCTTTAAGTTTGATCAAGAAAAATTAAAAGCAGGGTCTACGCTCCACTATTTGTTGAGCAAAGCTCCTTCTGCTGTCGATCAAAACTAGAGCCTGAGGAAGCGCCTGTAGCCCGATGCTTTAGTTGCTTATTAGAGATGAAGTCCACCGCTCTGCGACTTATCGTTGGCGAAGCCTTGTCCATTTATCAGACATTTGCTATTTTTAGCTTTTTACTATAAGCCCTAGGCAAAAAAGAGCGAACTCTTTAAAAGCATCCAAACACTACTACAAATTTTTGGTCTCCATGATCGGATAGAGGTTGGATGCTCAAATTAGAAATCAAAACCTACAAGTGAAATTAAAGCCAATTCTATTTCTATTTTCCTGTACTTTGTTGATGAGCAGTTGTGTATCTTATCAATCCTTATTGAATTATGAAAAAGCCCCTCAACTCCTCACTACCCCACAAACCATTGCCAATTTCCAGCCTATCCTGATCCAGACTAACGATATTTTACACCTTGATATCAGCGGGCCCGATCCCATTGCGCTCAAACCTTTCATCAAAGAACAAAGCGGTGTTCCCGGTGGTGGTGGCGCAGGTGCCAATCCACAGAACCTTTTACTCAACGGGCATTTGGTAGATAGTAAAGGCGCCATTGTCCTGCCCACTTTAGGACAAATTGAACTGGTAGGGCTAACTTTGGAAGCAGCAGAAGAAAAGGTCGAACAATTGCTCGATCCCTATTTTGAAGAAATACCAATTGTGACCATTCGTTTACTCAACTTTCGGGTCAATGTCAGCGGTGAGGTACGTAGGCCGGGAGTATTTAATATTAATAACCCTAGTGTAACCCTTTTGGAAGCATTGAGCTTAGCGGGAGACCTGACAGATTATTCCGAACGCGATAGCATTTTAATTATCCGAGAAACAGAAGGACAACGCAGTTTTGGTTACGTCAATCTCAACTCTTCAGAGATTTTTGATTCGCCCTATTTTTATTTGCAACAAAACGATGTGGTTTATGTCCGACCTGCTCGCCGAAAATTGGCCATTGTCCGGGACCCCGCCACGCGTGTTTTTACTTGGGTGAGTGCGATTACCGGGGTAGCAGCCTTTGTCATCACCCTTATCCGACTTTAGTTGAATGACTGTTTTAAGCCACAGATTTAAAAGATAAACAAACAATTACTTGGAATCCCCACAGGCCCATACTAATAAGACGAACCAGGCAGATAGCATACAAATAGATTTGAGAAAATGGCTCTTTTATTTTCTGTCTTATTGGTGGCTGTTTGTGCTCAGCCTAGGCATTGCCCTCCCTTTTGGCTACGCATATTTGAGGTATACCACGTACCAATACTCTGCTAGGGCCTTATTGCTCATCAAAGATGCAGGAAAAAGCGGGTTGCTTTCAGAAGAAAGCATCTTACTCACAGAAAGTCTGACCGGAGGACGTAAGGCGATGGATAATGAAATTCAAATCCTACAATCCCTTCCCCTGATGGAGAAAGTCATTGATACGCTCAAAGCCAACATCACCTATCATCGCATTGGGCAAATCAAAGAAAAGGAACTCTATCATGCTTCGCCCATCAAACTGGATACTTTTGCTCTGGCTACCAACCGAAACTCCGCCTCGCTCTACATCCAACCAAATGATCGGACAACTTTCCGATTAAAAACCAATAAAGAGGAAGAAGGAGAAATTTTTCGATATGGTGTCCCTTTTCGCTGTAAACTAGGCTATTTCAACATCTCCTATGTCCCCGGAAAATCCTTCAGTGAAGACCTCCATCGAGTTAGCGTGCTTCCCATTGTTTCCGTTGCGAGGAGATATCAGAACAAGTTTAAAGTGGAACGGATAGGCGATCAACGAGCATCAAGTGTCCTCAATTTGAAGCTCAATGATCCAGTCCCGAACAAAGCGGAAGACATCATCAATATGATCATCCACATCTACAATGAGGCAGAGATTGAAGATGAAAACAAAGTTTTACGCAATACCATCAAATTTATCGATGAACGCGTCAAAAAACTGACCTCGGAGCTGGATCTGGTTGAAAGCGACATCGAACGATACAAAAGAGACAATACCATCTTTACGGATGATGCCGTTTCCAGTATGAATTTCAATCTGGGAGAAATCCGGGCAGCAACAAAGGAGTTGTCCAATTTTGAAATTCAGAAAAGTTTGCTGAGTTCTCTCGAAGAATTCCTGCTGGCCAATCGCGAGACCTTTGAGTACATTCCCAGTAACTTGATTGTCGATCACCAAGAATTGGCCAACCAAGTCAATCAATACAACGGCTTGCTCATCGAACTGGATCGACTGACCAAGATAGCTGCTCCGCAAAACCCGTCGAGGTTGGCCCTTGAAAAGCGCCTTTCCGATATGCGGATACTCATTATTGAAAGCCTGCAAAAAGTCAAGCGGGACCTCGACATCCCCATGCAAAAACTACAGGAAGAAATTGAGGAGCTACAGTCCAATTTGAGCACGGTTCCGGGGATGGAGAAAAACCTGTTGGAAAAAAAACGGACCCAAACCATCAAGGAAAATCTTTTTCTACTGCTTTTGCAAAAGAGAGAAGAAACCGCTTTGTCCGCAGCGGTGACAACCGCTAGCACTCGCGTCATCGATCATGCGCGAAGTAGCTCCTTTCCCGTTACTCCACAGCGGCAATTGATCTTGATGGCTTCCTTCCTGCTCGGATTGTTGGTCCCCATCCTATTGGTCATCTTAAAAAAGATGATGGAGACGACGGTTCAATCGGAAGAGACCGTCAAAAATTTGACCCGTATTCCTATTTTGGGACGAATTGTACATCACAAGAAAAATGAAAAAATTGTAGTTAAATCGGGCGATCGTTCTGCCATCAATGAAATGTTCCGCCTGCTCCGAACCAACCTCAATTTTTTAAATCCAGGATCTGACAAGCAGGTTCTATTGATTACCTCCTCCGTATCGGGAGAAGGCAAATCTTTTATTGCAGTCAAT
>JBCCSR010000881.1:0-3181 GCA_039199865.1 Bacteroidota bacterium | reverse complement strand
GCGAAAAGGAGGAGCACATCAGAAAATTTTGGAAAAATGCCTTGGCTACGCTGATTGACAAACAGGCCTCTTGCATCGCCCTTCGCTTGGAAAATATACAACTCATTGCTTCGCTCAATCCCATTGAGCAAAAAACTGAAAAGGCTTCCTCGTGCTCACTGGGATGTTTGTTGCAATTTTGGGGACAGGAGGAAAATCAGCAGGTCTTTGTCGATACTTGTTTTCCGGGCTACGGAAAAATGCTGGGGCGCTTTCTTCCACTTTTTTCTGAGACTTGTACGGAGCAGATTCGAGTTTGGAATGAGCAAATGCAAGGAAAAGATTTATTCGTTGAACTTTTAGATGCTTCTTATTTTAATGCCAATGTGCATCCGCCATTGTTGCAGTACGAAATGCAAATGCCAGGCAGTCAAAACAATTTACCCGAGGCACAGCGCATCAAGTTGGAAGATTTGACCGTTCGTGTCAACCCCGATACAGCATCGCTCCAACTCTTTCATGAGCCCAGCCAGAAACGAGTATTTCTTTTTGATTTTGGTTTTGAGGCTCTAGCCAATCGATCGCCACTCTATCGTTTTATGGCTCATTTCTCCAAGCCTACCACCAACTTTTCGGCTCTTTGTGATTTGATCAACGAAATTGTTTGTCCCGATAACACTGCCGATCTCATTCATCATCCAAGTATTCGATTGGAAGATCGGCTTTACTTGCAAAGAGAACGCTGGTATTTTCATCAAAGCGGTATTCCTCGCTTGGGCAAAGGAGAAACCGATGCTGCATTTTTCTTGCGCATCAATCAATGGAGGAAAGAGCAGCAGCTTCCCCAACACGTCTTTTACAGCCTCAATCCCAAAGACATTGACTTATCTGGACTAAAAGAACAGGACCGACCAAAATCGAAAAAAGAAGATTACAAACCACAATACTTGGACTTCAATCATCCCTTGGCGGTACAAGTTTTTGCAAAAGGTTTATCAAGAGTGCCTTTGTACTTGAAGATAGAAGAGATGTTGCCTTCACCTAAGGATGGTATCGCTGTTAATGATGAGAATTTTGTCAACGAAGTTGTTGTGCAGTGGGAGAGGAGAAGGGAGCAGTAGATGGACTGCAATAGAAAGCACAATCCATCTACTGGTAAGGATTTTAGAGATGGATTACCTCATCGTAAGCGGCGGCAGCAGCTTCCATGACGGCTTCACTCATAGTGGGATGAGGGTGAACCGCCTTGATGATTTCATGTCCAGTTGTTTCTAATTTTCTAACCGCCACAATTTCGGCAATCATTTCGGTGACGTTGTAGCCAATCATGTGGGCACCGAGAAACTCTCCGTATTTGGCATCAAAAATGACTTTGACAAAACCTTGCTTGGCACCAGCGGCACTAGCTTTACCTGAGGCCGAAAACGGAAATTTCCCCACTTTGATCTCGTAGCCCGCTTCTTTAGCAGCCGCTTCCGTATAACCTACTGAGGCAATTTCGGGAATGCAATAGGTACAACCTGGAATGTTGTTGTAATCGATGGGTTCGGGAGAGTGACCAGCAATTTTTTCAACACAAAGAATGCCTTCGGCGGTAGCTACGTGTGCCAAGGCCTGAGTTGCGATGACATCCCCAATGGCATAAATGCCAGAAACGTTGGTACGATAAAATTCGTCAACCGCTATCATGCCTCTATCCGTCTTGATTCCAAGCGCTTCCAATCCGATATCTTCTGTATTTGGACTCACTCCAACTGCGGAAAGTACCACATCGCAGTCAATGACTTCTTCTTTACCATCTTTTCGACTTTTCACCATTACTTTACAGCCTTTACCCGAAGTATCTACCTTCTCAACGGAAGTATTGGCCATGATTTTGATGCCTGCTTTTTTGAAAATCTTGGTCAGTTCTTTTGAAACATCTTTATCTTCTCTGGGCACTAATCCCTGTTCCAAAAACTCGACAATGGTTACCTCCGTTCCAATGGTATTGTAGAAGTAAGCAAACTCGACGCCGATTGCTCCTGCACCGACGACCACCATCTTTTTGGGTTGTTCTTTTAGAGTCATGGCTTTGCGGTAACCAATGATCTTTTCATTGTCAATTGGGATATTGGGCAATTGACGTGCTCGTCCGCCCGTGGCAATGATCACGTGAGCTGCCTTGTAGGTTTTCTTGGCTCCTTTCTCATCGGTGACTTCGACGGATTTCCCTCGGAGCAGACGACCGTGTCCTTTGATGACATCGATCTTGTTTTTACGCATTAGAAAGTTGACTCCTTTGCTCATTCCATCGGCAATATTTCGACTGCGATTGATCATTCCGGGGAAGTCAGTACTTGCTCCTTTGATATCTATGCCGTAGTCGCTTGCATGAGAAATATAGTCAAATACTTGAGCGCTTTTTAGTAAGGCTTTGGTTGGAATACAACCCCAATTTAGGCAAATACCACCTAAAGATTCTCGCTCAACAATTGCTGCCTTTAAACCCAACTGAGAGGCACGAATAGCCGCAGGATAACCACCAGGGCCACTACCGATAACAATTACATCGTAATTCATTGATTTATTTTTTACCTTCTTAGAGAATTTCCTGCTCCTTTCGCAGAGGTATCTAAGAATCAATTTACGTAATGAAAAGCGCCGCAAATATACACCATTGACAACTATTATTAGACAAAATCTAAAGCCAAAATTTAGGAAATCAAGATTGGCGTCTTTTGTGGCCAGACATTGAGGGCTAGACGGCCCAGTCTAGTATTAAAATGGACCGATAAGACAAGGATGGCTTTGGGAGCAGGGGAGGTGAAAAGATGGGATTTTACTTCCAAATGCTGTTCTATCTCACTGATTTTCAGTATTTCAGTATTTTTTTGCTAAATACTTAAACAAAATACAATGAAATGTGTTTCCCCGAAAAAGAAACCCCGCACCAATAAACTTAGTGCGAGGGTTTCCAAAATTACTGATACTACTTCTACTTCATTTTTTTAGCTTGTCTGACCCAATTATCCTGTCGGATAAAACCTGGTTTCAGATCGATAATTTGATTGATCAGCTCAATGTCCTTTTCATTGAGCTTAGCAATCTGTTCGAATCGATAGATACCCAAGGTATTGAGCTTTTTTTCGATAAAGGGGCCGATGCCATTAATCTTTTGTAGGTTATCCTTTTGCGTTTTCTGTGCGGTACCAATGCGATC
>JBCCSR010000880.1:0-3185 GCA_039199865.1 Bacteroidota bacterium | reverse complement strand
TGGGCCTACCTTAAATGCGAAAGCGACTGGAGGAAATCTAGGTGTCAGCCAAGATTTCTTTGACCCGACCTACTTCTCCGGTTTCCAAACGCACTTTGATGCCATGGGGATGGCTGGTGGATTTGGTTAAAATGGTTTTAACGTATCCCTGGGTCAGTAGGCCAGTTCGTTGGTCTTCTTTCATAACGATGTTCACGAGTGCCCCTATTTCGATTTGGCTTCTTTTGGTTCCATCCATAGCATTGAGTTTAGGATATTTTTCGCTGCAAAGATGAGAAAAAATTTAGGAATGGCCAATACGGGAATCATCAGACATTACGATAATTTATCTACTACAATAAGGGTTTTCTCATAAAAAGAAGAACATGAGAACATGATTTAAAAAAAGTCCTTGAAGGTTTATGGATCTATCTGGCTCATAAAAAGCCCTACTACTGTAATGGTAGGAAAAGGAGGAGCATTCTATTTTAACTATATTCGTGATTTAGATTGTTCATTTACAACAGTATCATCATGAAGAAAAATGCTTGGCTCTGTGGATTTATGTTTTTGTTGAGTTTAGGCTTTCCCCTTTTTTTAGAAGCGCAACTGACCTTTCCCGACCTATTGTCTGAAAGAGAAAGAGCACGGGTCGTAGACGAAATTTTAGAAGATCGCCTCGATAACTTGCTGCCTCAATTGATGCGTCGAGAAGGAATCGATATGTGGATTTTGATTTCTCGAGAATACAATGAAGATCCAGTGATGAAAACGATCTTGCCCAGTACTTGGCTTTCCGCTCGCAGACGAACGATCATGGTTTTTTATGACAAAGGAGAAAAAGAAGGACTAGACAAGATTGCCATTGCTCGATACAGCGTTGGTAAACTATTGAAAGGGGAGTGGAACGTGGATGTCTATCCCGATCAATGGGAAGCCCTGATGAAGACCATCGAAGAGCGCAATCCGCAAAAAATTGGTCTGAACTATTCCGCTGATTTTGCTCTAGCAGATGGTTTGGTGCATACTGAGTACCAAGCGTTTATGGAAAAACTGCCCCAAAACTATCGCGATCGAGTTTGTTCTGCTCAACAATTAAGTATTGCTTGGCTGGAAACGCGTTCTCAAAAAGAGTTGGCCATTTATCCCATGATTTGTCATATGGGGCATTGGATTTTACAAGAGGGCTTGTCAGAAAATGTCATTCATCCCGGAATTACAACTACAGATGATGTCGTTTGGGCCTTACGGCAAAAAGTGAGCGATTTGGGTTTGGATACCTGGTTTCATCCTTCGGTATCGATTCAACGGAGCAATGATGGAAATCAAGAATTTTTGCGTTCGTTTTCCAGACGCCCTGCTCTTCAGGTCATTTTGCACGGGGATCTCTTGCACGTCGATTTTGGCATTACCTATTTGCGTTTGAATACCGATCAACAGCAGCATTTTTATGTTTTAAAGCCAGGGGAAACCAAGGTGCCCCAAGGATTGAGGAAAGCCTTCAAAAACGGCAATCGCTTGCAGGATATTTTGACCAGTCAATTTCGTAGCGGAAAAACGGGGAATCAGATTCTGGCTGATGCTTTAGCGCAGGCCAAGGCAGAAGGCATTCAGGGATCCATTTACACCCATCCAATCGGATTACACGGTCATGCTGCCGGACCAACCATTGGTTTGTGGGATCAACAGGGAGGGGTCAAAGGAAGAGGAGATTATCCACTTTTTCCCAATACCGCTTATTCCATTGAATTGTTTGCCTCCAGTGAAGTACCAGAATGGAACAAACCCGTTCGAATCATGTTGGAAGAAGATGGGGTGTATACCAAAGATGGGTTTTACTTTTTGGACGGACGCATGGAGGAAATTTTAACGATCCCACGGAGTCGCTAACGAAAACCAATTCCCTTGCGTTCTTCGAGTTCCTCTTCCATCAATTGGAAGCTGGAGATATCTGCCAAAGTAACTTGTTTGATCAGGGCCTCCGTTCGCTGATCGGTTGGAATGGCTGCCATGCGAAGGTGTTGACGACGAATGGTCTCGCTTACGATTTTTCGGATGGTCCGGGCATTACCGAAATACTTGTGTTTGTTGTTCAGCAGTTTTTTGATGTAGGCTTCGAGGTGATCGGCTGCGGCACCGTCGAGTTCGAGTTGTTCTGATTTGAACATCAATTTGGCAATGGCACTGAGTTCTACTTCGTCGTAATCGGTAAAACTAAATTGTTTGTCAAACCGGGACATCAAGCCGGGATTGGCTTCGATAAAGTTTTGCATTTCCTCGGGATATCCCGCCACGATCACCATCAATTCTCCCCGATGGTCTTCCATTCTTTTGAGTAGCGTCTCAATGGCTTCTCGACCAAAGTCATTGGGTCCTCCTTGATTTAGAGAATAGGCTTCATCGATGAAGAGTCCCCCTCCAAGTGCTTTTTCAATCACTTCACCAGTTTTGATTGCGGTCTGGCCCACATAGCCTGCCACTAAAGATTTGCGATCGCATTCCACCAAATGTCCTCTTTCGAGAATGCCCAGGGCTTTGTAGATTTGAACGAGCAGGCGCGCCACAGTGGTCTTCCCCGTGCCCGGATTGCCCGTAAAGACTGCGTGGAGGGAAAAGGATTTGCGGATGTCTTTGCCAATTTCTCGATAGTAGCGAACCAGTTTGCTCATTTCATCAACCTCTTGTTTGATATTGTTCAAACCGACCAAATCATGCAATTGACTGAGGGCATCTTGCAGCAAAGCATCGTCGATGGGAAGATGAATATTGTCTTCTCCACCAGAACGGAAAACTTTTTCTATATCTTCTGCCTCAATGATAGAGAGTTTTTCGGCTTCCAGTACTTTTAGGTCCTGATGAGCGGACATCAGTCGAATGGCCATATTTTGTTTGGCTTCTTCGACAATACCATTGACAAATCGAGCATTGCCAAATTGTTCATTTCGATTTCTGTAGACTTCTACCAACTTTTTGTGAATGATACTTCGGGCTTCTTTGCTGATTAACACCCCTCTACGATCGGCGGTATATTGGATGATTTCCATCAACTCATCCGGTGAATAATCGGGGAAGTGAATGACATTGCGAAGTCGGCTACTCAAACCCGGATTGGAGTTGAGAAAGTGACTCATTTCTTTTGGGTAACCCGCGAATATAATGGCCAAATCATCACTACCGTCAGAGAGTTCTTTGAGTAAAATTTCAAT
>JBCCSR010000879.1:0-3193 GCA_039199865.1 Bacteroidota bacterium | reverse complement strand
GTCTATTCCCCCTTAAAATTATTAATTTTACGGTCTTTTAGTCCGAAAATAGGAGCTCGGTCTTTAAGGATAACATCAAAATTTATTTAGACAAAAAATACTTATTACACAATGTTCAAGCAATTCAGTAGTCTGGTCCTTATTCTATCGATGACAGTGGCTTTATTTGCCCAAAAGAATGATCCGGTACTTTTTACGGTAGAAAAAAAGCCCATTCATCTTTCAGAATTCAAATACATTTATACGAAAACCAACGGAGATAAGGCAGATTTCTCTAAGGCTTCACTGGAAGAATACCTCGATCTTTACATCAAATTCAAGCTCAAAGTACAAAGAGCTAAAGCATTGCAACTGGATACGATTCCCAGCTTACAATCAGAATTAGCTGGTTATCGACGTCAATTGGCCAACTCGTATTTGGTGGACAAAGAGGTTACCGAAAAATTGGTCAAGGAAGCTTATGATCGGACCCAAAACGATGTGGACATCAGTCACATCATGGTTGCTCTGGCGCCCAACGCCTCTCCCAGTGAAACGGAGACCGCCCGCGCTAAAATCATGGACATCAAGAAAAAACTTGATGAAAGTGGTTTATTCGATCAATTGGCCGCCAAATTCTCAGAAGATACTTATACCAAAGACAAGGGAGGTCGTCTGGGCTATTTTGCCGCAATGTTCCGCGAAGGATTCTACGAAATGGAAACGGTATCCTACAATTTAGAGCCCGGTGCTTATTCCGAACCTGTTCGTACTGCTGCCGGTTTTCACATCATCAAATTAAATAAAAAGCGACCCGCCCGCGGAGAAATGGAAGTGGGGCATATCCTGATTCGTCACGGAAAAGATAAGAACAATCCCTCTTCCAAAAATCGAGTCGATAGCTTGTATCAGGCCCTAAAAGGTGGAGCCAACTTTGAAGAACTTGCCAGAAAACATTCTCAACATGTACAAACGGCAACGAAGGGAGGTTACATCGGCTTTGTCACGACCAACAGTCCCGTTGAAGAGAGTTTTAAAGATGCCTCTTTCGCTTTGACCAAAGACGATTCTTTTACCGAGCCCGTTGAGAGTAGTGTTGGCTGGCACATCATTCGCCGAATCAGTAAAAAAGTCAACGAACCTTACGAAGTCGTGAAGCGCCGTTTGCAAACCAAAATTCAGAATAATGCGCGGGGAAAAGCCAAAGAGTTTAGTCGCCAACAATTAGCCAAAGATGCCATGATTGAGCGCATCAAGCGAGAAGGCCAATTCAACGAAAATCCCGTGATTACTCAATCCTTTATGTCTTCTTTGGATAGCAACTTTGTGACTCATCGTTGGAAAAGGCCAGCCAAAAACGATCAGGCCATGTTTACTTTTGGCAAAAAAATGGACTTCACCGTCTCTGATTTTGTTGAGTTCTGCAAACGTTCTGCCATTCGTTTGAGAATGGGTAAAAAAGCGAATCCATTGCAGGTTGCCGAAATGATTTACCAAGATTTTGTCGATGACAGTGCACTGAAATTCGAAGAAGCTCAACTGGAAAGCAAATATCCTGAGTTTAAATCCCTCATGCGAGAATACGAAGAAGGAATCTTACTTTTCGAAGCGACCAAGATTTTAGTTTGGGACAAAGCATCACAAGACTCCGTTGGATTAAAGGCTTTCCACGAAACACAGAAAAACAAATACCAGTGGGGAGACCGAGCCATTGTCGATGTCTATACCCTGAGAGCTGGAAATGAAGACAAGCTCAATGAGCTTCGCAAACTCGCTGTCAACAGTGAATCCAAAATGGTTTTGGAAAAATTCAATGAAGCAGATAAAGTGATTTTGACCGTTCAGGAAAAAGTCTACGAAAAAGGGAAAAATGAAACGGTCGATAAAATGCCTTGGCGAGAAGGAGCCATCTCTGAGACTACGGTCAATGATCGAAACAAAGCGTCTAGCTTTATGGTCCTTAAAACCATCAAGGGACCAGGCGAAAAAACTTTGTCTGAAGCCAGAGGTTACGTCATTGCCGACTACCAAGACTTTTTGGAAAAAGAGTGGTTAAAAGAATTGCGTTCTACTTATAAAGTAGACGTTAAACAGGATGTTTTTGACGGTTTAATCAAAAAATAGCGTTTCCATTTATGCCGCTATCCAAGTTTCAAATCTTTTTGTTTTACCTGCTTGGTCTAGGTCTTGGCTTGAGCTATTGGTCCTGTCAACCTGTCGAAGAAAGTCAGATACCTAACGATCGACTCTTGGCTCAAGTATTCAACAAATCGCTTTTCCATTCGGAGCTAGAAGGCATGGTCCCCGCAGAAAGTAGTCCGCAAGATAGTGCCCTAATCGTCAATGCTTACGTTGAACGTTGGGTAAGAGAAAGTTTGCTAATGCACGAAGCGGAGCGAAACATCCCCAAAGACCTCAATATTGATGAATTGGTCCGCAACTATCGGGCTTCCCTCATTCGACACAATTACGAACGCCTGCTCGTTGAACTGCAGTTGGATTCTACGGTTACTACTCAACAGTTGACGACTTATTATGAAGAAAATAAGTCGCAATACCAATTGGACCATCCTATTTTACGTTGCCTTTTTGTCAAGGTTCCAAAGTCTGCCCCAGAAAATGAGCAACTGAAAAATTGGTGGAAAGACAACCAAAATGAATCGAATGTCACCTCTATTGTAGAATACAGCAGCCGATATGCCAATGTCTACAATATGAATGATAGCATTTGGTACAAATACGATGATATTGCGCTGCAATTGCCCAAGGCCAAACGCAATGATTTGGCCAACAGAAAAAATCTAAGTTTTACAGACGACGATTTTCTGTATTTGATAAAGGTCTTGGAAAGAATGAAAGTCACGGATGTTGCACCAATGGCTTACGTAAAAAATCAATTGGCTAAAGTCATTTTACATCAACGTACAATCGCATTGCTTTCGGCTAAAAAAGAAGAGATGTACGACCGGGAAACTCGGCGTAATAATGTCCAAATATTTGCAAAATAATCGCTTAAGATAATGATCAGATCATTTTATTTATTCTTCGCTCTCCTCCTGACGGTCCAGCTTGGGGCCCAAGATCGAGAGATTCTAGACAAAGTCATTGGTGTCGTGGGACACGAGCTGATTTTGCTTTCTGACATCGAAGATCAGCATGCCTTACTGGAAAAACAAAATGGGAGTCTTCCCGAAGATTTCCGTTGTACAATCTT
>JBCCSR010000878.1:0-3194 GCA_039199865.1 Bacteroidota bacterium | reverse complement strand
GCCTTTTCCTAGTCCTAATTTCTTAATTTTCATGTAAATTGTCCATCGAATACCGATGGTGCAGCAAAACCTGAAAAAGATCATTTTAGATTTGTTGCACCTACCAATTGAATTGATGCTTTAACTTTGCATATTGAAAACCAAATTACCCATTAAGACGAGCCTTTCTATCTCTTTTTTTCTCCTGCTTTTTGTTCTCGTTTTGAGCAATCAGGCCTGCCATTTGGATGAAAAAGCGAACCAGCTTTCCGCAAGTGTAAGTGTCAAAAACAGTATTCCAGCACAAGTAGATTTTATTTTCCACGTCAAACCCATTTTATCGGATAAATGTTTTAAATGTCATGGTCCCGATGAGCAAAAAATTGAGGGAGATTTGCAGTTGCATACCCAAGAGAAGGCTTTTGCTGCTTTGGGAAAAAATAAGGATCGCCACGCCATTATTCCCAGGGATGCAGAACACAGCACTTTGATCCAACGGATTTTCACGGAAGATCCCAACGACCTCATGCCTCCTCCAGAGGCCAACCTCGCCCTGAACAATCGAGAAAAAGCCATTTTGAAACGTTGGATTGAGCAAGGTGCGGAATGGAAAACCCACTGGGCTTTTGTTCCTCCGAGCTCGCCTCCCCTGCCCGAGGTCAAAGACAAAGCGTGGATTACCAACGCTATCGACCATTTTATTCTCAAAAAGTTAGAAGATCGAGGACTCGATCCTTCCCCAAGCATTCGCAAGGCCAAGCTCAGTCGTCGATTGAGTTTTGATCGGAGGGGCTTACCCCCCAGTATTGAAGAAATCAATTCCTTCTTAGCCGATGATTCACCGGAACATTATGCCCAATTGGTGGATCAATTCATGGACTCAGATGCCTTTGCCGAACGTATGGCCAACGAATGGCTTGACCTAGCCCGATATGCGGACACGCATGGTTATCAAGATGATCTAGAACGAATCATGTGGCCTTGGCGCGACTGGGTCATTCATGCATTCAAAAAAAATATGCCTTACGATCAGTTTGTGTTGTGGCAATTGGCCGGCGACCTCCTCCCCAATGCTTCAAAAGAACAAATCATTGCCACGGCCTTCAATCGAAACCATAAAATTACGCAAGAAGGGGGTGTCATTTCCGAAGAGTACCGCGCCGAATACGTCACTGATCGAACCAATACTTTCGGAACTGCATTCCTAGGCTTGACCTTTGAATGTGCCAAGTGCCACGACCATAAGTACGATCCCATCAGTCAAGAAGAATATTTTCAGCTTTACGGTTTTTTCAATAATGTCAAGGAAAAAGGACTTATTGAGGTTTACGGCCAAGTCCCGGAGCCATACATCGAGTTGACCAAAGCAGAGATCAAAGAAACCCTGGATTTTATCAAAAACCTAGATACGCTGGAGGTGATTCCGCTGATGGTAATGGAAGAATTGGATACTGCCAGGACCACCCATGTGCTCAACAGAGGGCTTTACGATCAACCTGCCCAAGAAGTAAAAGTCAACGTTCCACATTTTGGCCAAAAGCCAAAATCCTCGGAGCCTAAATTCAAGAACCGACTGGATCTGAGTCAGTGGTTATTCGAGGAAGAAAATCCGCTTTTCGCACGTGTCATCGTCAACCGACTGTGGCAACAAATTTTTGGTAAGGGCATTGTCAAAACTGCCAACGACTTTGGCAATCAAGGCGCCCTGCCAACTCACCCCCATTTATTGGATCATCTTGCCGTGGAATTTAGAACAAACGGTTGGGACATTCGTCAACTCTTAAAACATATTGTTACCTCTTCCACCTATCGACAAGACTACGGTATGAGTCCGCAAATGTTGGAAATAGATCCCGCCAATGATCTTTTGGCCAGGACCAATCGTTCTAGACTATCCGCAGAAATGATTCGCGATCACGCCCTGTGCATCAGTGGATTATTGGTCGAGCAAGTGGGAGGCCCCAGTGTAAAACCTTATCAACCGGGTGGACTATGGTTGGAAGTTGCGGGTGGAGGCATGGGTAGCAATACTGTTTATGTTCAAGATGAAGGTGAAAAAAGTTATCGGCGCAGTATGTATACCTTTTGGAAACGTACGGTCCCCCCTCCAAATATGATGTTATTCGATACGCCAACCCGCGATGTTTGTGCTGTACAAAGAGAACAAACCAGTACGCCTTTACAGGCTTTGGTGCTGCTCAATGACCCTCAATTTCTGGAAGCAGCCCAAGCATTGGCATTGCGGGCGTTAAAGGAAAAAGGGCAACAAACAGCAGCAGTCATTCAATACATGTTTCAGCTTGCCACTTCGAGGATGCCTTCGCAGGAGGAAATGGAAGTACTAAAAGGTTTGTACGAATCAGAGTTGCAAAACTATCAACAACAACCCAATGCGGCAAAAGCGCTTTTAAAATACGGTAAGCCCGATGAGCCGAGTTGGAAAGACGAATTGGTGCTCGCCGCACACAGCTATATTGCCAGTACCATTTTCAATTTGGATGAAACCGTTAGGAAATAAATCGTTTAAAACATGAAGCATCCATTAGCAACCAGAGCTTATTTGATGAATCGTAGGGCTTTTTTGGCCAAAAGCAGTTTGGGCATTGGAACGGCAGCACTGGCCAGTATTTTGGGTTCGTCGATTTTGGGTTGCTCCGATGCGGCTCAGCCAGATACTGCTACCGCCAACGGTTTAGGGATGCTTGCCAATTTTCATTTGGCACCAAAGGCCAAACGAGTCATTTACCTGTTCCAGAGTGGTGGCCCCTCTCAGTTGGAGTTGTTTGATTACAAACCCCTACTCAACAAAATGCGCGGCCAGGAATTGCCCGAGTCCGTAAGAGCGGGACAACGTTTGACGGGAATGACTTCCGGACAGAGCAGTTTTCCATTGGTTGGCTCTTTTTATCCCTTCCAACAGCACGGACAAAATGGTACTTGGGTCAGCGAGCTCCTCCCCTACACTTCACAAATTGTTGACGATTTGTGCATTGTCAAGTCGATGTACACCGAAGCCATCAATCACGATCCAGCGATTACTTTTTTCCAAACGGGATCACAGCAACCGGGCCGACCGGCGATTGGCTCTTGGCTCAGCTATGGTTTGGGGAGTGAAAATGAAAATTTACCCGCCTTCTGCGTTTTATTATCCAGGGGAACAGGACGTCCGTTTGGACAACCTTTGTATTCCCGCTTGTGGGGCAATGGATTTTTGC
>JBCCSR010000877.1:0-3198 GCA_039199865.1 Bacteroidota bacterium | reverse complement strand
TGAAAAGGCAGATGTCATCGCCCTAACGAAAGCCATTCGCCAGCAACTGAAAAAGCTATCCCTGAGCCCAAAGGTTCGCTTGGTATCGGTATACAGCCAAGCCGATGAAGTTGCCGCTCAGATTCATACATTTTTCATCAACTTATTGCAAGGCTTGGTCTTGGTGGCCTTCATTTTATTTTTGGTCTTAGGCATACGTCCGGCTTTGATGATCGGTTGTTTCATCCCCCTATCGAGCTTCATCGGTTTGATGATCACCAACTATTTTGGTTTGGGACTCAACCAGATGACAATCGTTGGAATGATTGTTTCCCTTGGTTTGTTGGTAGACAACTCGATTGCTATTGTGGAGAATATCGAACGTTTGTTGGATGAAGGCAGCAGTATTTTTGACGCTTGCGTACAAGGCGTCAATCAGTTGTTGTATCCCATGCTCAGTTCTACCCTAACGACCATCGCCGTATTTATTCCCATTATCTTTATGCCCGAAACGACCGGTGCATTTATCAAGCCCATGCCCGTAGTCGTCGTCTTTACTATGATTGCCTCTCTGTTGGTTGCCATCACCCTAGCCCCCGTTCTCTGCTATTTTTATTTGCACCGAAAAGATAAAAAACCATTGGCAAAATGGCTCCACTGGCTCAATGAGCAATACCACCGTTGGCTGGTCCAAGCTATTGAGCATACAAAAACTTCGATGGCCGTGATGTTGGCTTGTTTCCTACTGGCCTTACTCATCTTCCCGCTGGTCGGGGTGACCTTCTTTCCCAAATCAGATAAAAAATACTTTTACATTACGGTAGAAACCGCCAAGGGGACCAACCTCCAACACACCAATCAAATCGTTGCGTCAATTGAGCAAAATTTGAGTCAAATGGAGGAAATACTTGCCTACACGACTAGTGTCGGACACGGAAATCCAGCCATTTACTACAATGTAGGTTTTCACCCTTATGCCCATAATTTTGGCGAAATATTTGTCGAAACCAAACTCGACAACAAAAAGCAATTCAACCAGTTTGTTCAGCAAGTCCGGAGTAAGCTAAATCAAATTACGGAAGCGAAGATCAATGTCAAAGAATACTCACAAGGCCTTCCCGCTCAATATCCCCTAGAGATCATTGTTTTGGGCGATAACTTCGACGAATTGAAGCAAATCAATCAATCCATCGTCCGGATCATGCGTCAGCAGGAAAGCATCATCAACATCAACAACTCGATCGAAAGCAAAACCATCAACCTATTATTTGCGATCGACTATCTCAAGGCGGCCCAATTGGGCGTTCCGGAAAAAGCGATTGAAAAAGCCATTAAAAATATTTTTGAAGGCAGTACCATCGGTCGCTTTACCAGTGACGACAATGAACAGTTGGCCATCAAACTACGCTATCAATTCAATCCACAAGAAAGTCTGGAGGCCATTCAAAAGATACGACTTTCCAATCAGCAGGGAGAAGAGATTGCTTTGGACCAACTGGTAAAGATGGAACTCAACAATTCCATCAATCAATTGGAACATTTGAATTACGATCGGATGGCCAGCGTTTCGGCAGATCTCGTGGATGCCAAACACTTTGACTCCGTGGTTGAGCAACTTCGTACGGCGCTCGATGCACTCCCCTGGAAAAATGGCTACACCTATGCTTTCAAAGGAGATTTTGAAAATCGCAATGCATCTTTCGGCAGTCTTGGCTACGCCAGCCTCGTTGCCCTGATGCTGATCTTGATGATCTTAATTGCGCAATACAAAAGTTTTTTGATTCCCCTCATCATCTTGGCCATCTTGCCTCTTTCCATTACCGGTGCTACTTTTGCGCTTTATCTCACGGGGCAATCCTTTTCCTTTTCCGCTTTTATTGGCCTGATTAGTTTAATGGGCATTTGCATCAATGATTCGATCATTTTGGTAGATTTTAGTAAAACTCTATTTCACCAGGGATACACCGGACGGGAAGCAGCACTCCAAGCGGCCCGCATTCGTTTTATCCCCGTCCTGATGACTTCTGTCACTACTATTCTCGGGCTCATTTTTCTAGCTCTTAACGGAGGATCGCTGTGGATGCCGATGGCCATTACTATTATTGGGGGCTTGATGGGAACCACTTTCTTTGTTCTATTTCTCATCCCCATTTTATTTGTCCAAATGAGTCGTTTTATTGAAAAAGACCTCGATCGAGATATCGTTTTGACCAACTAAACAGATACGGGACCATTTGCATTGAGGTAATGGATAGGAAAATAGATGTAAAAATGGAGGCAAAGAAGATTTAGCATCGGAATCCAAGCAGCTACTATGGGAATCATGATCGGATGATGCCCTACCCGCTCAAGTACTGAACGATGCTGCATTGTTGTAGCCTGTTTTTGCCTTTCTAATTTGGACAAACTATTGATGTTGGAACTAATTCTCCATTGTCATTAATGGTTATTCTCCAACATAATCCATTTGGAGATTTCATTATAATCCCACTACTAACTTCTTCAATGTATACGTCACCTTCTTTAATGTGTAATTTTGATTTGGGATCAGTTTCATTGATACCAATATTTCCGCTAATGTTGAAATTCAACATTTTGTTATTCGAAATAGAGTTTGCTCTTCCAATTGAGAAAACATTATTTTCAAGAAATACTCTGGCGCTAGAATTTGAAAGAGGGGAACCAAAGAATATCCCTTTTCTAACTCCTTCCCCTCCTTGTTCAAGTCTCAGGATAAAATTGTCAGGATTATTATCTCCAAATAAGTTTAAAGTTGGAATAGAGTTGAAAGGCTGGCCATTATTCTGCCCAATTCTAACACTTCCATTATTATAAAATATTCCATCATTGAATTTTCTCCATTCACCACCTGACTCAGCATACAAAGCATAAGGCACGCTTAATAATTGACTAGTACCAATCAGTTGATAATTGTTTCCTCCATTTTCATCTAATTCAATTTGAAGAAAATGATCTGCTTCTCCCCAATTAATATTTTCAAAAACTCCGTTGACAACCATTCCTGTTCCAATTTGCAAATTGAAAAGCCCCAGGTCTGTAGTTGTACTACTAAATGTTTCTTTATAGAGTTCATCTCCATTTGGGGAGTTCCGCAAGATTGAAATTCTTAGTTCAATACTCTGATTTGTAATTGGATTACCTGATAAATCTCTCGCAATGCCTTGATAATTGAAAGATTGTGGTGCTTGTGCTAAAATT
>JBCCSR010000876.1:0-3200 GCA_039199865.1 Bacteroidota bacterium | reverse complement strand
CCGTTTAATACATATCACTAAATTCGCCATCCACGAATTTAATTCGTTAAAAGCTTTATCCTTCCCTGATTGCTTTCGTCGCAGATGCTTATGTAGGTCCTGTTCTAATGAATAGGTATCTTCGGTTTTTGAGTCATTGACTGATCGACTCCTCGATGGTCATTGTCCTCAAGAAGTGCATATTGAATCAATTAAAAATCATTGACGAAACCAGAACAATCAGATAGCTACTAACAAATTATAATCTCATGAATAGAACGAATTTCACAAAATTCTTTAGTTCAATTTACAAAGGTGGTGCAGGCCCACTCCAAAGCCTGCATTTGTCTTATCTCCGGATGACAAATTCGCTCCTATTTTTCTCAATATTGCTAAATACTAACTCGTCGAGCTTGCCGTCCGATCAAAATCGAACGCAAAAGCATTGGGCTTTCGCCAGAGCGACCAGTTAGTCCTGATTGTACAATAAACAGTAGTCACTTTTTTGAAAACGTTTGTTGGGCACACCTTGTGTCCAAGCTCGAAAGAACCAATTGTTAAGAAATTTTATTAAGAACTACTGTTATATTTTGCTTTGCTATTGTGGTTTGTTGTGCCTAAACTGGCACAACTTACCATAATTTTTCAACGGAATTTAATTTCATCATAACCTACATAATAAATTGATAAACAATAATTCAAATATCGCGCTATACCCTCCTATCCCATGGAAGCTAAGCATCAGATTATTGGCTTTATCCTCTTTATTTTTCTTTGGCTTTAGCTCCCACAGTTGGGCTCAGCCCTCCATCTCTATTTCTCCAGAAATTGAAGAGGTAGATGTTGGCGAAACGTTTAGCATTGATATCGTTTCAACCGATTTTAACGACATCGTGAGTTGTCAATTCTCTCTGGTTTGGAATGCAGACCTCATCGAGTATGACACCTTCAATTCTGAGTTGCCCCAAATCATCTTTTTCAATGAACTAAACGCCAACGAAGGAAAGTTTGCTTTCGTTTGGACCGAAGGACTTTCCAATCCTTTGGATTTTGACGACGGAACGATCGTCATGCGTCTATTTTTTAAAGGCCTGACCGATGGCATTTCTCCACTTGATTTTGTCAACAGTCCAACCCAAATGCTGGCCATTTATGAAAGTGAACCTGGCACCTTGGTAGAGACGCCTTTTTCTTCTTTTGAAAATGGTACGATAACTGTAGGTAACCCTAATAGTATTATTGGAGAACAAGACAATTTATCAATTCAAGTCCTCCAGAACAGTCCGAATCCTTTTTCTGAACATTCATTCATCCCATTCACACTTAATCGATCGGAATTCGTCTCTTTAGACATTTTTGATATAAACGGAATAAAAATTTACCAGTACAGCAAACAGTATGGTGCAGGATCGCATGCCATACGAATCGAAAAAGAAGTTTTTCCAGAAGTAGGGACCTATCTCTACCAAGTGAGCACTTCCAACACTTTAGTAACTAAAAAGATGATTTTAGTCAGATAATTATTTTGTCTAACATCCCAAATTCCAAGGACAGATGATTAATAAAATTACTCTCCTTTTAACCATAGGATTGGTATGTCTTGGTCTGAGCGCGTTCTCCCAAACACCAGCCTTTCGCATTAACCCTTCTAATAGTACCCTAGACATTGGGGACACGCTTGAAGTGGAAATTACCGTTGAAGATTTCAACAATGTTGTCGGTTTTTCCTTCTCATTAAACTGGGATCCCAACATATTGACTTATGACAATAGCGTGGATACGGTTTTGTTTCAATTGCCACCAACTCCTTCTTTTGGTGACAACAATGCCAGTGCCGGAAACTTAACGTTCTTATGGACGCGTTTTCCTCCTATTCCCACCAACTTGGCGGATGGGACCACGGTGATTACGATTGCTCGTTTTGTAGCGACAGGTGCGGGAACAACCGCATTGGATTTGAATAATATGCCTACGGATGACCTCGTCATCGTTGAACCGGGCCTCGAATTAGATCCCATTCTTTTCGACGGATCGGTTACCGTCAATGGAGGAGGAGGGGGGAATCCCGGTGGTAGCGGCTTTGATTGTAGCCCTTTCACCGATTTTACTGCTGCGGTTGAATCGGACTCGGCGTCGACTGGAGAAGTCCTCTGTCTGACGACTTTTGTTTGCAACTGGACACAAGTTGTGAATGCACAGTGGTCCTACAATTGGAATCCTGCTATTCTTCAATTTGATTCTATTACCAATATTAACCCTAATGTTCCCCTTTTAACGCCAGGTGATTTTAATGCCAATAATAATACGGGTTTTGGTGTCTTGGCTTATGCGGATACAACCGATACCGCTGGTGGCTCGACCATACCCGACTCTTCTCTGTTTGATGTATGTTTTACGGTGATTGGTGCTGGCGGCGAGATGGATACCGTAAATATTTCTGGAGATCCTTTGCCCATTGAAGTGACTACCGTTAGTTCAATGGGGACGCCAATTACGGTAAACACACAAGAAGGATTTGTGACCGTTTCTGGGACAGAGGCCCCTGCGGCTACCATTTCAGCGTCGACCCAAAACGCTGAGGCAGGTGAATTGTCCTGTGTACCCATTACCGTTCAGAATTTTACAAATATTGTAGCGTTTCAATATACATTAGAATTTGATACCTCCTTGTTGGTGTACAACTCGATTCAAAATGTCAATCCCAATGTAAATGGTTTGGCAGGATCGGTCAATGATGCACCTAATTTTGTTGATAATGGAAAATTGCTTACGGCTTGGAGTGCCTTCCCAGTGGTTCCGGTGACCTTGGCCAACAGTGATACCCTATACGAGGTTTGCTTTGATGTCAAAGCAGATGCAACTCCAGGAGAAACAGCCTTGATTACCTTTTCTGATGATCCTCTGGCAAGGGGAGCGACTCAGGACAATGGTTCTGGGGATGTGCCCATTACTCTCTTATCAAGTGATGGAGAAATTGACATCATTGGATCTGGATTTTTTGAAATGACCATTAACGATGCGGAGGTCTGTCCGGATTCTTCCATTTGTATGCCTTTGATTGTAGACGATGGTTTCAATGCGATTCTATCCTTCCAATGGATACATACCTATGATACCGGTATTTTTACCTTTGACGGTGTTGAAAATGTTAATCCAGCGTTTATATTTTTTGGGGCTTCAGAAATTGCAGCCTTCGAAACCACACCTGGATCGATTCGAAT
>JBCCSR010000875.1:0-3201 GCA_039199865.1 Bacteroidota bacterium | reverse complement strand
CAGAATTTGACCTATTATTTTGGAAGTACCGGAGGAGGAATCTGGCAAACAAAAGATGCGGGCACTAGCTGGAAAAATATTTCTGATGGTTTTCTAAAGAATGGAAGCATCGGTGCCATTGCCGTCGCTCCAAATGATCCAAACGTCATCTACGTCGGTACGGGAGAGCATGCCGTTAGAGGCGTGATGACCTCCGCTGGTGATGGGATGTACAAAAGTACAGATGGTGGGCAAAGTTGGCAACACATTGGTCTAGAACGCGCTCAACACATTGCCGCAATCCGCATTCACCCTCATGATGCCAATACTTTGTGGGTCGCGGTTCAAGGAGCCCTTTTTGGTCCTAGCGAAGACCGGGGCATCTACAAAAGTACAGATGGTGGAAAAAATTGGGAAAAAGTATTGTACCTCAACTCCCTCACTGGAGCCTCGGATTTGAGTCTAGATATCAACAACCCCCGTATCTTATACGCTGGCATGTGGGAGCATCAACGTTTTCCCTGGAAAGTAGTGAGCGGTGGAGAAGGCTCGGGAATACATAAATCTGTCGACGGTGGGCTCACCTGGAAGCGATTGACCAAAGGATTGCCAGAGCAGATGGGAAAAGTTGCTGTAGATGTCTCCCCTGCTGATCCTCAAATTGTTTATGCCAATATCGAAGCAGAAAAAGGAGGGGTCTTTCGCTCCAATAATGGAGGCCAAAGCTGGCAACAAGTCAATAGCCAAAGAGTGACGGTAGCGAGAGCCTGGTACTATATCGAAATTTTTGCGGATCCCCAAAATGCCGAAACGGTCTACGTCCTCAACGCTCCAATGCTCAAATCAAGCAACGGAGGGAAAACTTTTCAACGAATTGGCGTCGCTCATACGGATCAACACGATTTGTGGATCAACCCAGAAAATCCACAGAATATGATTCTGGGCAATGATGGGGGCGCCTGTATTTCTTTCGACGGAGGAAAAAGCTGGTCGAGCCAAAACAATCAACCTACCGCTCAATTCTATCGCGTCATTACCGATCGACGCTTCCCCTACCATGTTTACGGTGGGCAGCAGGACAATTCAACGGTGGCTATTGCCAGTAAAACCAATGGATCACGAATTGGCATGCGCGATTGGTATCCAGTAGCGGGTGGAGAAAGTGCGTTTTTGGCTTTTGATCCCGATGATCCTCAATTGGTATATGGAACCAGCATCCAGGGCTTCATCGACGTTTACGATCACGAAACTAAAAATGTAAAAGACATCATGGCGGTTCCCATGCTCAACCTGGGAAGGGATCCACAAGATATGGCTTATCGTTTCAATTGGAATGGTCCACTCGTGGCGCAAAAACAAAACCCTTCCATTTTATACCACGGAGGCAATGTCCTTTTACGCACTGATAATGGTGGGCATAGTTGGACGCCAATCAGTGAAGATCTGACGCGCAACGAATCCGACAAACATGGCAAAGGAGGAGGGCCTTTCACCAACGAGGCCGCCGGTGGTGAAGTCTACAATACCATCAGCTATATCGCCGCCTCTCCCCACCAAGCCGGAGAGATCTGGGTGGGTACGGATGATGGCTATGTTCAACTGACACGAGACGAAGGCAAGCGTTGGAGCAATGTTACGCCCAAAGGATTGCCAGAGTCGCTCATCAATGCCATTGGACTATCTCCCCACCAAGCGGGCAAGGCCTATATTGCAGTAACTCGTTATAAGTTTGCCGATCCTCAAGCCATGATTTACATTACTGAAGACTATGGTAAAAGTTGGCGACGGGCCGATCAGGGAATCGAGACGCCTCATTTTGTAAGAGTCGTTCGGGAAGATCCCGTTCAGCCAGGATTGCTCTTCGCAGGCACCGAAGGCGGCTTGTACGTCAGTTTTAATGATGGTCAAACTTGGCAAAGTTTTGACAATAATCTCCCCCCTTGTCCCATCAATGATTTGACTTTTGCGGACAATGATTTGGTCCTGGCCACCGCGGGGAGAGGATTTTGGATTTTGGATGATTTGGGGGTTTTGCAACAAAGCCGTGGACAAGTGGATAGCACACAAGTTCGTCTATTCCAACCTAAGTCCACCGTAAAATTTAGTGTCAACAGCAGTCCAAAAGCCAGTTTGTTTGCCGGACAAAACCCGGCCAGTGGATTGATTATCGATTATCATTTGCCCCATTACTGGGCAGATTCCATGTCATTGACTTTGGACATTCTCGATGTTGAGGGCCAGCTGATACGCAGTATGAGCAATCAAAAAGATCAAAAATTTCAACGATGGGAAGGAGGACCAAGTCCCGCCACGGTCCTTCCGGCCAAACCGGGTTTGAATCGTGGCAACTGGGATTTGCGTCGACAACATTTACCGGCCATTCCCAACGTTTTTGTCTTTGGAGATTATCGTGGTCATTTGGTTGCTCCTGGAGCATATACCCTCCGCTTATGTACGGAAAAGGATACGCTGACCCAAAGCTGTCTTATTTTACCCGATCCGAGAATACAAGCCGATCAACAAGACTACAAAGATCAACAAGCGCTTTTGCTGCGCATCGAAAACGCTGTAAAAGATGTTCATCAGTCGGTCAATCAGTTGCGTAAAGTTAAAGAACAGTTGGCCTTGAGGCTAGAATTACTGGAAGGGAAAGCGGATATGGATCAATTATTAGAAAAAGGAAAAGCCGCACAAAAGGCCATCGATAAATGGGAGCAAAACTTGATTCAAGCCAAGCAGGAAACCTTTCAGGATGTCATTAATTTTCCCAATCGCCTCAATGCCGATCTACTGACGCTAAAAGGACAAATCGATGGAGCCCATCCCAAACCCACTCAAGGAATGGCCAAACGTTTGGATCAATTGGATGAAAAATGGAATCGCTATCAATCAGAGCGAAATCAGGTGATTAATCAAGCGATTACCGACTTCAATACCGCTTACAAAGAAAAAGATTTACCCGTTTTATTGCTACCCGAAAAATAGAGTAGCTTCAATTCCTAGAAAAAACTTAGCCAAGGGTGATGGATCGCTTAAACTTCTTCGAACGATCCATCACCGTAAGCAGCACTCATTTTCCAATAGTAAGATTGTAGTTGTACATCGTGATGAAGCAATGCAATTGCCTGAAGTCCACCCTTGCCTGAAGTCCACTGCCTGCTACTAGCGCCATCATCCAGTCCATTAGGAGCCATCCAAATATTTTCAAAAAATTTCGAATTT
>JBCCSR010000874.1:0-3211 GCA_039199865.1 Bacteroidota bacterium | reverse complement strand
TAACTAACACAAATGAAGGGTTAATTGGGTTACTAAAAACCCTGAGGAGTTGGCCCCAAATTTAGCTTCAAGGTAAGGATTTTTTCCCTCAATAGGATCGCTTATGCTGCAAAGGTAAAACTGATGAGATGCATTGTAAACACTGGTATATTCCAATTCTTTTATATATCTTTCGGGAAATTTACTATTCACTCCTAAACCATAAAAACTAAAGTTATGGCCAAAAATGCCTTGGACGATAAATTCAAAGAAATAGCCGGTCAAATTAAAGACGCCGTTGTTGATTTTACCACTCTTGAAGTCACCACACTTACGGGAGATGTCAATCAGATCATCAAAACTGATTCCAGTAAAAAAACCAAAATTGATGTCAGCAATATTTTGGGTAAACTTAAAGGTTCCGCTAAAGGAAATGTAAGTTTGGTGGCTTTTACCCAAATCAACTTTGATCAAGATACGATCAACTTTATCAAATCTGATCTGGGAGAAGATGAAATTCAATTGTTCAAAATCCATCAAGAAGCCGTAGCTTCAGCACACAACGGACGAAATGGCTTCCTCAGCTTTTTGCAAAAAGCATTGGTTTAGGATCGTCCAAAAACAAGTTTACTCAATTCATCCTATCCTCCCCAATTGCCTCTGCTTGATTTAATTGGTAAGGATGGAGGGCTAATTTCTCAATTGCTTTCCCAAAGAGAAAATCCTGTTGCGATCATTCTTTTGGAGGAACAATCCCGAAGTCAAGAAAACGAATCGCTTAAAAGTCTAACTCGCAAAAATATTATTTCCCGATATGAATCCTACTGCGCTTCAATTTACGGTAAAAGATCGCTTTCTCAAATACGTGACCATTGATACTCAATCGGATCCCAATTCCCCTAGTACTCCATCTACGGCCAAACAAAAAGACTTGGGAAAAATCTTGGTTGAAGAACTACACGCCATGGGGATTCATGACGCTGAAATGGACGAACATGGATATGTCTATGCCACGGTCCCTGCCAATACCGATAAGGTTGTTCCCGTGTTGTGTTTTTGTGCTCACATGGATACTGCACCCGATGCCAGTGGGACTAACGTCAAACCAATCGTTCACCGAAATTACCAGGGACAAGACCTCGTCTTGCCCGATGATCAAAGTCAAATCATCAGCCCTCAACGCTATCCCTATCTTAAAGAAAAATTGGGAGATGATATTATTTCTGCAAGTGGCTTGACCCTCTTGGGCTCAGATGATAAGGCAGGAGTAGCAGAAATTATGGATGCCGCTTACCAATTGATGAACCATCCGGAAATCAAACATGGAAAAATTCGTTTGCTATTTACGCCCGATGAAGAGATTGGGCGTGGTGTAGACAAGGTAGACATGGACAAATTGGCGGCGAATTTCGGCTATACCCTCGATGGTGGAAAACCTGGTAACCTGGAAGATGAAACTTTCTCGGCAGATGCCGTCACCATCGATATCACTGGTGTACCCATCCATCCAGGTTACGCCAAGGATAAAATGGAAAACGCCATTAAAATTGCTGCTGAACTCATTGCCAAACTACCAAAAGATCATTTATCTCCCGAAACGACTGAATTCAAACAAGGCTTTATTCATCCAACCAGTATCCAAGGCAAACTCGCTGGGGCACAAATCAAATTCATCATTCGCGATTTTACCGATGAAAAGCTCGAAGAACACGAAGCGGTTTTAAAGAATATAATGGAAGAAGTTCTCGCCAACTACCCCGGCTCAAGTGCTACTTTCACCGTAGAAGAACAATACCGCAATATGAAAAAGGTGTTGGATTTGCATCCAGAAATTGTAGCCTACGCCGAAGAAGCCATTCGTCGAACGGGGCTAGAACCCAGAAAGTCCAGCATCAGGGGAGGAACCGATGGATCGAGATTGTCCTTTATGGGACTTCCTTGCCCCAACATCTTTGCCGGAGAACAAGCCATTCATTCCAAACACGAGTGGGTTTCGGTACAAGATATGGAAAAAGCCGTTGAAATGATTGTTAATATTACGGCAATATGGGAAGAAAATGCTCCTTCCAATAATTAACGGAATTCCCTTTTTTAAAAGCACTCCTTCCGTAAAAAATAAGTCCAGATCAAACGACTGGGTAGTAAAGTGGAACTACCCAGTCGTGTGATCTGTTGGCAAAATGGATATTTTATCATCCGAAATTATTGCACTCTATTCTCTCTAATTTTCCTCTCCTTTTTTCAATGCTCAGACATTTGTCAAGCCCCTAAACCAGTCCGGCTAAGTCCCTTTTGTTCTATCATCTTGCATCATTTATAGTCAAAATGTAAACCGCATCAAACAAATTATATATTTTTTATATATAACTACCTGTACACATGAACTTTTTGGATTCATTTCCCGTAGGTAAAATTGTCGTCTTACCCAACAATCATGGTCCAGCTGCGATCCTCAGGCATAAAATTATACGCTTCATTATATATAAAACGAATTGACTCATGCGACATCTAGCCATCCTACTCTCTACTTTTTTTCTTCTCTCCCATAGTCCTAGCTTTGGTCAAACGCTCATCCAAATCGAAGGATACACTTTTGAAACAGACAATAGAGGCTACCTACGGAATGTTCGCCTGATTTTTTTGGACCTCAATACCAATGAAGTGTACGCCGATACTTTAAGCAACAAGAAAGGACAATTTACCTTGAATCTACCTGCCAATAAAACCTATAGAGTCATTGCCGATAAGAAACATTTTTTTCAATTTGTGGATACTCTATCCACGAGTGGTTTAGATCCGCAAAAGCCGCTCTATGCCAAGATTGAATTGGAGCGCAAACCCGGTTACATTTTTGATGTCACCCTAGCAGAAGCCAATCGAGGGGAAGCGATGGTCAATGCCGTGCAAGGAGCCCGTATTGAAGTATTCAACAACACCAATCAAATCGAAGAGCTAAGTTTGAAAGATTATCCGCTCCCCCATTTTAAATTTACTTTCGAGCATGGCAATCACTACACTATCATGATTCGTAAGAAAGGCTACTTCAACAAACGAATTGAGGCGTACATTAATGTTGAGGGTTGCATCCTTTGCTTTGATGGTTTGGGTATTGTTCAACCAGGAGTCACTGACGTACTTTCTAACGGCCACCAAATTGGTACTTTCTTGGCCAATGTCGAATTGGAACCCATCGAAGTCAACAAAACCTTTACTATCGATAACATCTACTACG
>JBCCSR010000873.1:0-3213 GCA_039199865.1 Bacteroidota bacterium | reverse complement strand
TTCTTTTTGAAAGGGCTTGGCAAGATGAGCATCCGCTCCCCGTCTCAAGCCCTGAAGTCTTGAATTGAGGTCGGCCTTGGCGGTAAGTAGTACAACTGGGATGTGACTGGTTCTTTCATCATTCTTCAAAATATCACATACTTCTATACCATCTTTCTCTGGCATCATGATATCACTAACGATAAGATCGGGAACCACTTCAAAAGCTTTTTCCAAACCGACTTTACCATTGTAGGCCACTTCCAATTGATAATCATTTTCCAGGCATGATCTCAGGTAAAACACAACATCTGGATTGTCTTCAATAACCAGTAACTTGGGAAGATTTTGATTGGTGATGGAAGCCCCCGGAACTGGTAAAGGAACTTCTTTTGTACTGTTGGCATTGTTTGGAGCCAAGACCGAATGATTTTCCATGGCAGGAGCACTGCTTTTGATGGGGAGACGGATGATGAATGTCGTTCCCGACACCTGATCAACAACGTCTTGCCGATATATACTTTCCACTTCAATTTGTCCCTCCATCAAGTGGATCAACTCCTTGGTGTGTGCCAAACCGATCCCCGTTCCTTCATAACCTCGTGTAATAGAATCATCAACTTGATAAAAGCGCTTAAAAATCTGAGATAGGGCTTGTTTGGGAATGCCAATTCCATTGTCGCTCACTCGAATTTCAAGATCACTTTGCTTCTTTGCTACCCGAATCATTACCCCGCCACCGGAAGGGGTAAATTTAAGGGCATTGGAAAGTAGATTGGTCATTACCTGCATGATCTGTTCACTATCGTAATCCATTAGCAAATGTTCCTCAGAAGAGTGAAACCGAAGGGCAATGTTTTTGCCATTGGCATAGGCAGAGAAGGATTCTGTAATATAACGGAGATAGGCAATCATATCGCTATTTTGTAATTGCAACTGCAAGGAGTGATTTTCCATTTTTGACAAATCCAGTAATTGGTTGATGATCCTCAACAAATTTTTACCATTTCGTTCAATAATTTGGGTGCCCTCTTGGATGAACTTTTGTGGTTCCTTTTGCAATCTTTCAGACATTCCCAATATGACCGTTAGCGGGGTTCTAAACTCATGCGTCAAATTGGTATATAGCTTACTCTTGAACTGATCCAATTCTTTGAGTCGATTGGCTTCTTTATGTTCACAATCCAGTTTTTCTTGTAACTCCTTCCTGCGCTTGTAAAAGATAAAACCAGAGAGGCACAACAATAATAACAAGCTAAAAGCGATGAAAATCACTTTCTGACGCTCTTGAATGCTCTCCGCTCTCTGAGCTGCATATTGAGCATCAGCCAATTGTTGAGCCTCGGCAATTCTAAGGCTATCTGCCAAACTTTGCTTTTCGTATTGATACGCAAACTCCTGCCGAATCACGGCACGCTGATCTTCCTTCCGCAAGATACTATCACTGTAAACATTAAACTTTTCAAACATGGTAAAGGCCATCAGAGGCTTCCCCAGTTTTTTATACGACAAATAAAGGGAATAATAGCTCTCTTTGATGGCGTCCAACTCTTCACTTCCCCGCGTAAGGTCAAGCGCTTTTTGATTGAAACGGATAGCGCTCAAAAACTCACCTCTTAGTCGGTGGACTTCTCCAATATTGTTTAGACAACTCGCCAGGCTTAGATCTTCTCCCAATTCCTCGTACAATTCCACACTCTTTTTGTAGTGCTTCAGGGCTTCTGACAAATCTTTTTGTTTTTTGTGGATATCTCCAATGGCATTTAGGGAGGCTGCAATGTAATATTTGTTGCCTATTTCTCTTCTCAAATCCAAAGCCTTATTGTGGTATTTCATTGCTTTACTAAAATCTCCTAGGGCCGTGGAGACATAGCCCATATTAAAGTAACCTCCTGCGACATGAACCGGGGCACAATACTTTTCTCGCAATACGAGGCTCTCTTGAAAGTATTCTCTTGCTTTTTCATAATCCTCAATTCGGGCATAAATATAACCTATGTCGGTTAGGCTATACGCAACACCTGCTCGATCGTCAATCTCTTCTTTCCTTTTCAGATTTTTGGTAAAAATTTGAATGGCACTCGCAAAATCGCCTTTCAATGAATGAATGACGCCAATTTCCGACATGGATCCAGTAACCAATGCTTCATTGTCGATCCGCTCAAAAACTTTTAGTGATTCATTGGCAAATGTGAGTGCTTTGGAATAATGGCCTTTTGACCGATACAGTTTTCCCAGATGCCTAAAAGACATGGCCATGGCCATGTTGTAATACCTTCTTTGTCTTTCACTTAGCGTTTCTGAGGGAAGGTTAAGGTTGGTTTGGCAAATAGAAATGATTTGGTTCATCAAGTTGATGGATAGTTCAACATCGCTTTGATAAATGTAGTGGTTCCAATCGAGTAATGCCTGCACTCTTAAGGTGTCATGAGCGTCTGACTTGAAGGTATGCTTGAAAGAAGCTATCTTTTCTTTAACGTTAGCTTCTGAAGAACCAAAGGTGGAAATCGCGCTAAAGCTAAAAAGAAAAAAAATTAAAAGTCTTATAACTGGTAATGCATTGACTGGGATGTCGAAGCATTGTCTTCGTTTGTTTTCCATGATACAGGGCTTTGTTGCAAAAGTTGGTGGAGGAATGGTTGAAGCATTCCAGCATCAGGTTCCCAGGAAGTTAGAGAAAGCGCAACAAAGAATTGGACAAAACGGATGACTGTTTGGGGAGAAAAGAGGTTCAAATTTCATTGTGGGTTTGGTTTTCTATCTTCGTTCTGGGTGGCTAATCAGAGATCATCTAGCTGGCACCACCAAATTGTTTTCATTCCGTAATTTGTTGTGTATAACGGATGAACAATCAAGATAATTTCTTATCGAAATGTTAAAGATAGAAAAGTACGCCAAAATCAAATAAAAGGTATACTATTTTCATGAAGATTTTATCCATTTACGCACCCAGTAAATGGGTAAATTTAGTTAGTTCCTTGAGGGCAGAATGATGATTTTGCTCGGCAATGTCGAGATGAGCCTGGAAATTCCAGCCGACAGATTTAGCTCCCATGGCAATGAGTTCTTTCAATTCCTCGGCTCCTTTTTCCAACCATTTGTCATAATGGGCGTAGCGATAAAACCAGAGCTCAGCTCGGAGCGCATGCTCCGTTTGATCGGTCAATGCTAGTGCCTTTGAAATATAGGTTTCGGCAAGATTAAAATCCCGTTTAGCAAGAATGAGGTGATGGG
>JBCCSR010000872.1:0-3217 GCA_039199865.1 Bacteroidota bacterium | reverse complement strand
TCTCTTTCTTCTCCCATACAAAGGTAGTCGCAATTTATCACAATTTTGTC
Organism: Bacteroidota bacterium; assembly: GCA_039199865.1. GTDB lineage: Bacteria > Bacteroidota > Bacteroidia > Chitinophagales > Saprospiraceae > JALZUU01. The sequence goes on along the minus strand of JBCCSR010000872.1, from coordinate 3,167 downwards.
ACGACCTCCGCACGGGAGAGGGATTATCCTGGAAGAAAATTTAATTGTCTTTTGCACAACAGTTCTGATTTTGGTAGGAAAATTGAACAAATTGCCTGCTTTTCCTTTCTTTTGCATTAGCAAATAGCCGTACTGGCTATCCTTGTTGAGTAATCATTTTCTTGTTCAGTAACCGACGATTAATAAACGTAACGATTCAACTATGTGGACGCAAACCCTATACTTTCTTGGAGGATTATTGTCTTTGCCATTGCTACCCATTTTGGCTTGGCAAGGAAAAAGGGTTCGGAAAAATATTCCTGATGTGCCCGAAGCGGAAGCTCCTTTTGAGGGGAGTGTTGGGGAGGCAAAAGCCAATTTGCGTTTATTGACCCTCGGAGAGTCTACCATTGCTGGGGTGGGGGTAGACAAGCACCAAAATGGCATTACTGGACAGTTGGCCGAGGAATTGCATCGTTTGAGCGGCAGGGGCGTGTGTTGGAAAGTATTGGCCAAAAGTGGTTACACAGCTCAAGTGGTGTGTGAACAACTGGTTCCACAAATTCCGGCAACTCCTTTTGATATTATCGTCGTTGGGCTGGGGGGCAATGATACCTTTAAGCTCAACAGTCCGGGCAAATGGCGAAAGGATTTTATCCATTTGATTCAAGCAATTCAAAAGCGCCAGCCTCAAAGCAAAGTTGTAATTGCCAACATGCCGCCAGTGGGCAACTTTCCCGCTTTTCCCAAGTTGATGCAATTGGTATTGGGCGGTTTGGTCCGTCTGCACGGACGAAGCATTCGGGATTTACCCCATTTATTTGAACGGGTTTATTACATTGATCAACACATTCACTTTGAAGAGTGGTTGGACAAAGTAGAAGGAACGTACTCTATTGAGGAATTTTTTAGCGACGGGGTTCATCCGGCTCCCATCACCTATTCTCTTTGGGGAAAGGAAATTGCGCAATACATCCACGATCAGCAACTCCTCTGATCTGCGCAAATGGAGGAGTACTCCAATATTTACCGAGTAGGCAAAGGAGTCAATTGAACTTTTTGAATTCAAAGCCATGCAAAGAATCAAGCAAATTGCATTTATCCTATTATCGCTTGCAGCCCTGTTTTTTCTCTTTCTAGTCCTTCGCCCTTTGCCTCGCGCTAACCCTGATCATTGCTCGTTGGTCGAGGGAATTGTAGAACGCATTTACGAGGCAGGTACTCAAGATATTGTATTCAAATTACAAGGCAATACCGTCAATTATTACATCAATCGGGGCTTGGAACACGGTTTGGACTTGGCCCTTTTACGGCAGTCTCTAGCCGATCAAGAAGTCAGCATTTACTATCTAAAACATTGGACCCCACTCGACCCCAATGATCAAGTCAAGCACATCGCGAGATTAGAATTGGGGCAAGAGGTGATCTATGACGAAATGGAGGAATCTACTCCCCAACGATAGCTTTTTAGAAAAACTTTTTTTCCTTTTGGGGTAAAGCAAAAATCGGTCAACTCAAGACGGACCCCATCTAGCTTTTCCAATTGAGGCCGTTTGTGTGGCGTCAAGATAACCAATTGCGGACTGCATTGAAACAACTGAAAAACGAGTGGATACAATTGTTTTTCTGGACATAAATGCATGGCAAAGCTACAGATGATGCTCGTCCAGGAACCGCTGAGTTGTCCCCGAATGACCTCTTCAAAACTATAAGAGAGGGCTTTGCGCCCTAAGTTTTTGTAAAATGCAGCTTGAGTGAAGGGATCGCAACCCACGGTATCGGGAAAGCCCAGTTCTTGCAAAACCAGCGCCACTTCACCACCACCACAGCAAAAGTCAAGTGCTTTCTGATAATTGATGCGCTCTTGATTTTGGATTAGCAATTGACGAACAAAGGGAAAATGGGGATTTTCGTAGAGGGCTCCGTACTGTTTGTAATAGGCCTCTACACCCAGTTGCTCGTACTGTTTTCGAATGGCTTTGTCGCGATGTTTTGGTGATTCCAATGACCTTATGATTTGATTGAGCACGCTAAATTAGAGATTACTCCTCTTTTTTGGAAAAACCATCCATGGTTCGACCGCCGTGTTTCCAAGCATTTTTGTTTTCCTCTTCCAGGTAATCTTTCAATTTTTGATTGGGGGTAAATCCCGCTTCTGCTTTTTGGGCCATCAGGGTCAACTTTTTGATGGCTTTACTTTTTTCAAGTTCTCCCAGCTTGGCTTTTTCAATGGTCGCCTTGAGGGTATGAATGACTTCATCATACACCTTTGTGGGTACTGGAAAAGGTTTTCCTCCCTTACTGCCGTGGGCAAAGGAGAAGCGGGCAGGATCGTTAAATCGCGAGGTGGTTCCATGGATGACCTCACTTACCAAAGTGAGCGATTGCAGGGTGCGTGGACCCAAGCCTTTGAGCAAAAGTAGTTCTTCAAATTGTTGTACTTCATTTTCTTGAGCGAGCCAAAGAATGCTGCCCAACCGTTTTAGATTGACATCTTTTTCTTGAACCCCTTTTTGTTTGGGCAATTTCATGTAAGGGATTTCCTGTAGAATGTGCACGGGTTTTTCTTGAGTAATGGCCAGGATGCCATTTTGGGTAGGCTGTGCTGCTCGGTGCACTAAGTTGAGAATGTCCCCTTGATGATCGCCACAAACTGCCGAGTGAGGTTCTAGGGTAAAGGAATCAATATCGGCAGAGTGCCAGTGATAGCGTCGAGCCAGGGACGTTTCGGCTTGCATGCCCTGTTGGATGACCGACCAATCGCCTTCCTTGCTGACCACAAAATTGTGTAGGTACAATTGAAATCCATCTTGAACCGCGGTGTTGTCGATCTTGGCACTTAGTTTACTGTATTTGGCCAGCAGAGCGCCATCCAACCCTGTCAGCTCTCCCACGCGTAACAATTCATTGGGGGTTTTTAAGGAAGTTTTGCCTTTCCCACCACAAACGTAAAGTCCCAGACTTTTGGCGTGAGGATTAATGGCCGTCTTAAGTGCCCGCATCACCGCGGTGGTGACTCCCGAAGAATTCCAATCCATTCCAATCACGGCACCAAAACTTTGAAACCAATAGGGATTGGAAAGTCTCTGTAGAAAAGCCTGATGGCCATATTCTATCAAAATGGATTCGACAATGGGCAGGGAGAGTTCGACCATGCGCTTGAATAACCAATTGGGAATGTGTCCTCC
>JBCCSR010000871.1:0-3218 GCA_039199865.1 Bacteroidota bacterium | reverse complement strand
GATCAAACAGGTATTTTTACTATTCCGATATCAACCGGATCAACCGCTGGATGTGACTCTACCGTCATCCTCGATCTGACTGTCAATGATAATATCGTTGAAAATATTCAGGAGCAAATTTGTAATGGTCAGACCATTTTTATTGATGGAAATCCATTTGATCAAACGGGTATTTTTACTATCCCGATATCAACGGGATCAACGGCCGGATGTGATTCTACCGTCATCCTCGATTTGACTGTCAATGATAATATTGTTGAAAACATTCAAGAGCAAATTTGTAATGGACAAACCATTTTTATCGATGGAAATCCATTTGATCAAACGGGCATCTTTACTATTCCAATCTCAACCGGATCAACCGTAGGATGTGATTCTACCGTTATCCTTGACCTAACCGTTAGCAACGAAATTACCAATCAACTTGTAGAGACGCTTTGTGAAGGAGAAACATTGTTTGTCAATGGTACAGGCTACAATCTCAATAATCCAAGTGGGACCGAAGTGATTCCAAATGGAAGTAGTGGAGGTTGTGATAGTATAATTATTGTGAATCTCGATTTCTATACACCACTTTTGGGATCCATTAGCAGTACCCTTCCAGATATCTGTGCCGGAGATGCCTCACAACTTATTTTTAACCTCAATGGTGCCAGTACCTACACCCTAAGCTATTCAGACGGCATTAATACTTTCACTTTGACGGATATCACCGATGGATATAGCCTAACGGTTAATCCCTCTTTGAGTACCACTTATACTTTGGAAACACTTATCGCCGCTGACAATCCCTGTCCAGCTACTTTTCCATCTAGCTCTACTAGTATAGCGGTCAAAACGATTGAGGCCACTAGCAATGTCCTTAGTGATTTTAATGGCTATGCAGTGAGCTGCCCAGATGCGCAGGATGGAGTTGCGGGGGTCACTGGAAATAATGGACAAGCCCCGTATACTTTTTCTTGGAGCAATGGAGCAAACAATTCGATTGTGGACAATTTATCTGCTGGAGTGTATACTGTAACGGTCGTCGATGATGTGGGTTGCTCCAGCTCCAGCCAGGTCAACCTGGATGCTCCACCCGCTATTGTTCTCAATAGTTCAACCATCTCCCCCACTTGCTTTGGAGATAACAATGGGGCGATTTTAATAGATACCCTCCTGGGAGGAACGGGCCCTTTTGAGTTCTCCATTGATGGCAACTTTTTCCAAGCAATCAGCAGCTATCCTCAAGCCATCCCATTCTTGGATGCTGGCACCTATCAGCTTAGCATCCAAGACGTCAATGATTGTCAGACGGAGCAAACGATCACAGTGAATACTCCCCTTGAGTATCAGGTTGATTTGGGTCCCGATATCAATCTCCTGCTGGGCGATAGTACGGAGTTGTTTGCCGCTGCCAATTTTCTAGCAGACAGTATTGCGTGGTCTAGTAACCCAACCATCAATTGTTTGGACTGCCTGGAACAATATGTCCAACCCTTTGAAACGACATCTTATTCGATTTACATGGCCGACACTCTGGGCTGTACCGCTACCGATGAACTCACTGTTTTTGTCGAGAAACCCCGATCTACTTTTATCCCAAATGTTTTTAGTCCAAATGGTGATGGGATCAACGATGTCTTCTTTGTCAACACCAGTCAAGAGGTGCTTCGAGTCAAGACGTTTAGGGTTTTCGATCGCTGGGGAGAAATTGTTTTTCGGGTTGACAACCGGGCTCCCAATGATCCTGTTCACGGCTGGGATGGCAGGCTAAATGGAAAGGTCATGAATCCGGCCGTTTTTGTTTATTTCATCGAGTTGGAATTTATCGATGGAGTGAGCAAACAATACAGCGGTGATCTGACCCTAATGCGGTAAGCGCATTGGTCTGCTGTCTTTTGGACGGTAGTAGAGTCAATGACAGGAACAATTTATGACCAGAGCTGTTATCTTTATGTTCCATCACGAAGAATTGAGATGCTCAAGATTGCTTATTCTCCGATTTACAAATACGAGTTGCCAGAAGGTCATCGCTTTCCGATGATCAAATACGAGCTTATTCCCGAACAGTTGTTGTACGAAGGAACGGTTCAGGAAGAGCAATTTTTTCATCCCGAAGCTTTGGACGAAGCCACGATTTTACTCACCCATAGTCCTGAATATTGGCAAAAACTCCTTCGTCTCGAATTGAGTAAAAAAGAAATTCGCCAAATTGGTTTCCCCCTGTCCGCCCAACTGGTCCAACGAGGAAGGCACATTGCCCAGGGGACCATTGATTGTGCCCGGTTTGCACAGCAATACGGAGTGGCGATGAACATTGCCGGAGGGACCCATCACTCATTCACCGACCATGGAGAAGGATTTTGTTTACTCAACGATATTGCCATTGCTGCCAACTACCTATTGCTGCATCAATTGTCGAAAAAAATATTGGTCGTTGATTTAGATGTTCATCAGGGCAATGGAACCGCACAAATTTTCCAGGGCAATCCCGATGTGTTTACTTTTAGTATGCATGGAGCCAAAAATTATCCGACCCGCAAAACACAGTCTGATCTCGATATTGGCTTAGCCGACAAAACCGATGATGCCGTTTATCTCAAGATTCTCCGCAAAACGCTCCCTCGTCTTTTTGAGCAGGTTCAACCCGATTTTGTTTTCTATCTTTCAGGAGTAGACGTTTTGGCTAGCGATAAATTAGGGCGTTTGAGCATGAGCCGAGCAGGATGTAAGGAAAGAGACCGTTTTGTATTGGCCTATTGTCGTCAAAATGAAATCCCGGTGGCAGTAAGCATGGGAGGAGGCTATTCGCCAAAACTAGTCGACATCGTCGAAGCACATGCCAATACCTTCCGGGTAGCACAAGAGGTCTTCTTTTAAAGAAATACATGGACTCCATTAATAGTATAAATACAAATGATCGCTCTCCGAGGCGAGCTCAGTAAATGCCGCCCAATTGAACAAGTCGAGATCATTCTCAAGGGAAAATTGGCAGGACAAATTAATAATTTAATCAAAAAAGTGATATATTTGTAGCAAAAAAGGGATTGACATTGAATTCAGAGCAATATCACGATATTTTACCGGCAACCAGTACCTACGCCACTGTTGTTTTGCCCATCGCCGCTCCAAAACTTTATACCTATTTGATTCCCATTGAACTGGCCGATCAAATTCATTTTGGGGTACGGGTGGAGGTCCAGTTTGGCAAAAGCAAATTGTATGCTGGCCTGGTC
>JBCCSR010000870.1:0-3237 GCA_039199865.1 Bacteroidota bacterium | reverse complement strand
GTATTCTTTCATTTTTCCAATAGTTATTAATAACTAGGTCAACAAAACAAAGTCTGATTTTTTAGCAAAACACATAAAATAATAAAACTATGAGTAAAATCATTTTAAGTCTTTTTATAATCTTTCTTGGATGTTGGACAAACGAATGCTTTTCCAGCCCTGAGTATTGGGATAAACCATTTGATACTGTGAGGGGTGGCCAATCTTTATCGGCATATCAAAGGCAGCGACTTCTGCTTTCCAGCGGAAATCTACTTTTAAGTCTAGTCCGTCTTGTTGCAAACGATATTCGAAAACGGGCATTTTGGGATATTCCAAGTATTGTTCGAAAAAGGCACCATAATCTTTTTCGGTAAAGGCAGCGACCAAATCGTAAAAGGTCTCAGAATGAATATTGGAAATGGCATTTCGCTGATAAAAGGCATGCAATAGCTCAAACCATTTTTCGTCATCATCAATGGCATTCCTCAAGGTGTGTAAAACCCATGAACCCTTGAAGTAATGATCGCTATACTGCCAATCTTCCCAATTCACATTATCGGGTCCCAAAATGGGTTCATAATTGGCAATGTAACTTTGGTTGCGGAAATTGTCGAGATAGCGAATGGCATCTTCATAACCGTATTGACATTCTACGTATAGTGCTTCCATATAAGTGGTAAAAGACTCGTGGATCCACATTTCAGATAAGTCATTGCAACTCACGCTATTACCAAAATATTCATGTCCTGTTTCGTGTACAATAATGTAATCCCAATCCATATCCTCGGGAATCATACCCCCCAAATACCCCCTTTTGTACTGGTTGCCGTAGGCAATGGCGCCTTGATGTTCCATCCCTAGGTAAGGCGTTTCAACGAGTGCAAAGCCATCTTCCCAAAAGGGATATTTGCCAAAGTATTGCTCGAAGCAGCGCAGCACTCCGGGCACTTGTTGGAAATGTTTGATGGCTTGATCCTTATTGTAAGAAAGCACATAGTAATCGAGCGGCATTTTGCTGCCATCTTGTGCCTGATAGTCCTCTCCAAACTGCACATAATCGCCAATATTGACGGTAACATTGTAATTGTTGATGGGATAGCTGACAAACCATTCGTAGCGCATCTTCTGTTGATCGACGGGAGCGATCCTCCTCAAATCGCCGTTGGCGATACAGACCAAGGATTGGGGAACAGTAACTTGAATAGACATACTATCGGGTTCGTCTGACAGATGATCTTTATTGGGCCACCAAAGACTCGCGCCATCTCCTTCGCAGGCCACACCAATCCAGTTTTTCCCATTTTCATCGTAGGTCCAGACAAAGCCGCCATCCCAAGGCGGATTTTGAGCAACTTGGGGTTGACCGTGATAGTGAATGCGCAGTTGCCCCCTTTCTCCGCTTTGAAAAACTGGCGTCTGAACGAATACCGCATCAAACTGTCTTTGGTAGGAACATTCTTTGCCTTGACAAATAATTTTGTCGATGGCCATGTTTGCGTACAGATCAATTTGTAGCCGATCAAAGGCGTTTTTGCTGTGGAAATAAATATCTACATATCCTTCCAGGAATCGTTGGTCGGGATTGACTTCGATGTTTAGATCGTAAAAATACACATCATAACAAGTCCGTTCCGGTCGGAGCATTCCTCGTAAAGTATCTGCCGTAGTGAAGGTGTACTCGTTGTAAAAATCCTTTTGTCCGCTCAATTCACTGGCCCAACCAAGGAGAAGACAGACCGTCACAACAATAAAACTGGATTTTGTGTTGAAATTCATAGCATTTGTACCCTATAATGAACAATTCATTCGTTAAAACGATAATAATAAGACATAAGTTATTGAAATCCTCTAAACTGTCGGATAAATCTGAATAGTCCTGTAAATATTTGACCGCAAACGGTACTTGCCTACTTAGGCTTCGATTATCATTCTCCGTTAGCCCTAGCTACGAAGCCGAACACGCAAGGAAGAGTAAGACAAAAGGAGGGGGCTTCAAAAGGTCTAGACCTTGATATTACCATGTACTTTGTGAGCGCCAAACCAAATAATTAATGAGTCGATTGTTTTTCTTTTTGCTAATTTTTCTTTTTGATTGGTACGTCTTACAAGCGTTTGAGACGGTGGCCCCGTTACTGCCCCATTGGATACAGCCGTGGGTTTTCGGACTATATTGGTCTATTCCAATGGTATTAGTCCTGGGAACTATTTACTTGTCGTCCAAACCAAGTAGACCCATAAATATCAATTTATTTTCTATTTTTCGGGCTATTCTTTTGATTGCTTATTTGTCCAAGTTCTTGATGATGGGGATACTGCTGGTGGATGACCTGAGACGGCTGTTATTGGCGATTTATGAAGGATTGAGTGGACAAATGGAAATTGATTACACCCGTTCGGTTTTCTTATCTGTACTAGGGATTTTCGTAGGAGGTATTCCTTTTGTCATGTTGACTTATGGCATGCTGCGCAATCGTTATCGGTACCAAATATTCAGAGAAATAGTAAAGATTGATCATTTACCCGAAGCCCTCGATGGTTTTCGGATTGTCCAAATTTCTGATATTCACTCCGGTAGTTTTACCGTGAAGGAGCCCCTGGAAATGGCCATACAAATGATCAATGAGCAAAAAGCCGATCTGGTATTTTTTACGGGAGATTTGGTGAATTCTGTTGCTTCGGAGGTGGCCGAATTCATTGACGTATTTGATCAAATCAAAGCCAAGCACGGGGTATTTTCCATCTTGGGCAATCACGATTATGGCGATTACGTTCGTTGGAATAGTCCCGAGGATAAGAAAGCGAATTTTGAGCAAATGCTGGCCGCTCATCGAAAAATGGGCTGGGATTTAATGCTCAATGAGCATCGGATTGTCGATGTCAACGGGGCACAGGTGGCAGTCATTGGGGTCGAAAATTATTCTGCGCATCCTCGTTTCCCAAAATATGGCGATTTGGCAAAGGCGCACAAGGGAACGGAGTCGGCAGCCCTAAAGTTGTTGCTCTCCCACGATCCAACGCATTGGAAAGACGAGGTGGTCAAGCATTTCGGAGATATCGACATCACCTTTTCTGGGCATACGCACGGGATGCAATTCGGCTTTGAAATACCGGGTTGTTTCAAATGGAGTCCTGTCAAATACGTCTACAAACAATGGGCAGGTTTATATCAGGAAGGCAAGCAATTTTTGTATGTTAACCGCGGATTTGGCTTTTTGGGTTATCCCGGTCGGGTCGGGATTCTACCGGAAATTACTT
>JBCCSR010000869.1:0-3237 GCA_039199865.1 Bacteroidota bacterium | reverse complement strand
TTGGAATTCGATAAGCATAGCTCAAATTGGCTTGAATGGAGCGCGTGGGTCCAATCACATCATTTACGGCACTCAAGCCGACCCCAACACGCTCATTTTTCATGGGCGTATGGATAACGAAAGATTGGGTATTGGGTCCACCCTCAATGCCCCACCATTGGGTTCGATGCAAGAGGCCAACGGCCAAGTGATCTTTTGCACCAGCATAAGCGGGATTATATACCAAACTGTTAAACATATATTTGGTAAACATCGCATCCTGTTGGGCATAAAGCGAAGAACCGGTAATGAGGAGGAAGGCGAATAAAGTATAAATTTTTCTCATATCCATGGTAGTTTAAAAGTTTCGGTTAAGGTTGATCTGTTTTTATTTTCTCAATATGGTTTGTTTAGTTCTTTAGGAGTCACAAATGACAAAAACAAAAATGATGCTAGACTTTACTTTTCATTTAAAAAGTAAGGAATAAATAAATCATAAACAATTGAAGAACAGTTTTTTAAGTCAAAAATCACCTTGTAAACAAATTTAGTACTATATGTCAAAAAGTGAGGTCACGCTTCTCTATCTCGATAGGTAAACGTAGCCGGATAACACTTGACCCTCTCCGTCATCAAAGACGTAAAAATAGGTGCCATCAGGTAAATCCAAGCCATCCCAAGTACCCGCCCAATCATTCTGATAATCTCTTGCCTCCAAGACCAAGTTTCCCCAACGATTGTAAACAAATAGCTGATGATCCGGGAAATTTTCGATGCCATCAATCCGGAAAAAAGGATTTACTTGATCTCCATTGGGTGAAAAAGCATTAAAAATTTTCAGCTCACTTGCCGGACAATCAATGGTCACCACAACGGTGGTGGTATCCCAACCCATTTCGGTACGAATCACATAGGAAAAACTATCTACGCCACAAGTATCTTGTTCTGGAATGTAAGTCACCGAACATTCCGCATTTCCGAAAGCTATTCCTTGATTGGGGCCTACGCCACCATTATCAACGGGGAGTACAAAAAAGTTAATCAAAGGTGATCCAAATAATGAATCATTGGCGCATACATCGATGGCAACCGAAGTATTTATGGGGGTATTCGCCGAGTCGGGGTTGGCAATGGGAGGAGTCGTATTGGGTTGATCCCTTACGGTAAGAATGTAATTAGTGGTGTCACAACTTTGCAATTCGTCACAGACGTAAACACAGAGCGTATCGGTTTCACCAGGCGTAAGGGCTTGAACGTCAATACACAAAGATACATTATTTATGTCAAAGTTGACAGCGGTACCCGTAAATTCCTCACATAAAAATACGGTATCCAACACGTTAGGGCCCAGCTGGTCTGTGTCCAAACAATACGTTACCGAATTATCCGCTCGAATGGTATCAAAAATGGTAGCCGTTTCTGGCGCTAAAATATTGACGATCAAAAAGGTCGTATCTATGATCCCCTGATCATCAGTTAAATAGATGCATGCGGTATCCTGCCCGAGGCCCACTCCCATATATTCGACACAATTGGTCAGATTGTCCACGAGAAAGTCGACTGAGGTGCCAGAACTTCCGGGACAAGCATTTTGAATGTTGATCAAAGTGCCTTCCAGATTGTCTAAATCAAAGTCACAGAAAACAGATTCCTGATTCAAAAACAAGGTATCAAAAACAAAGTCAGGGCCTAAGCGTTTGACCCGAACATAGACAAAATTGGTGTCACAAAGGGGCGTGGCATCACATACGACCAGACAAAAGGTATCAATCCCACCCGCCTCTAAACCGTCATAATTGACACATAAAGTACTGGTGTCCAAGCTAAAATTCACATTATCGTCTATAATGGGGCATAAACTATAAATGGTGTCAATGGGACCTCCCAGCTGACTGGTATCCAAGCAAGTGCTACCACTCTGGCCAGCAAAGACGACCTCGTTGTACTCCCTAATTCGACTCAGACTGGGGTCTTGTACATTGACGACGATATAGGTCGTATCACAAAATCCGAGATCATCGCAAGCCACAATACAAGCAGAATCAATGCCCGGATTAATGGCCGTAAACTCGACGCAAGACAAACCATTGACGAATTGATAAAGGACATTGCCACTCGAAGGACAGATATTCGTGACGCCCGTGGCGGGATCAATCGCTCCTTGTAATTCAAAGAAATTGAGGCAAAAGGTATCTACTTCACCGGGGAAAAGAGTATCCACATCAATGGTTTCCGTTTGAATACAAGCCACTTGTACCCTGAAGGAGTCAACACATCCCGTAGCAAATTCCGTAATTCTCATATCGTTGATCCCCACATCAAAGCTCAAAAGCGTCCCGCGTGGTACTGGGTCAGAGGTGACATCTAAAAATTGCGGCGTATTGATTTGGACCACCCAGATGACAAAATCAGAATAGTCATTACCGGCATCTCCTCCACTAATGAGTTTCAAGTTGTCGTCTAAAGTCCAATTTCCCGTTGGATCCCAAACGTTCATGGAATCAACCAGATCATCGATGACCTGAAAATCTCCGGTAAAAATCTCACCATTGACCAACCAGCTCTGTACGATGTAAGGACCAGATTGGCCCTGTCCAAACAAATTGGAATAGATATACCGCGTAACGGTATCAATATCACAGGCCAAAACACCGCCCGTGTAAGGAAATCCATTATTGGTAATTTGAAAATTAGAAATATCTACGGGAGCAATATCAATACAAAGTTGGCCCCGGTCGGAACAGTTGCCAATTTGAATGTAAACGGTATCTTCAACCGAGACTAAAGTATCATTTAAGGCAGTAGTTGGAGCAGCAAAAAAGTCGGACGCAGCATCTTCCGTTGCTTTCGCAAAATTCGCCAACAACAACAGCAATAAAACCAACGATACAGAGCGAAAAAATGTAAATCCTTCTTTCATGGTGTTTGTTTTAAGCACAGGAGTAAACGCTTTGGGATTACCCAGTTTGTTTTTTACTTTAATGTTCTAGGGATCTAAATTTTACCAGTATTTGGGAATGATTTGATTCGATTGTTCTAATCGGGAAAATCAATCTTTAGGTTAAATCTATCTTCACGGTTGTGAAAGAATAATGAGGTTCTACGTATTAGCTCGCGAGAGCTACATCCATGTATTACCGAAAACCATGCCAAATACATTAGAATTTTAGCTCATGTGGGTAGTGCCAAGGCTACTCCCCGGACCTGATAAATAGGACCTAATTAACACACGGGAGAAATACATCTATGTAATTTTAC
>JBCCSR010000868.1:0-3248 GCA_039199865.1 Bacteroidota bacterium | reverse complement strand
TACCTATTGGCTGGATCGTTTCGAAAGACTTTTCCAAGTTTTAGGAAATGGTAATTGTTGAAGATTTGTCGAACAGCTGAAGCTTCTAAGTTTGGTAGTTCTTGAAAGGCAGTATCGATGGTGGTTTTTTTGAATAGTTGTCCATTTTTAAGCAAGGTGTATTCCGTTATTAAACCGGAATAGCCTCCACCGTTTCCAAAAGTGATTTTTTCATCAGCATACTGATTGGGGTGACTGTAACGGGGAGCAGTACACTGGGCAAATAGCAATAGTACCAGCCAAAGACTAGAGTATCGAGTAGCGGTCATGATGTTTTTTTGAGCTTTGAATCTTTTTTTAGACTCCCAAAATGAGGAATGGTAACGTTTTGGATCACCATTTTATTAATACATCATGGTATTGGACTTCGTTTGAATGGACAATGGTGTAGTGATAGGTTCCTATGGCAATATCTGGTGACCAAGTAATGGCAGATCGGGTACGAGGACCGAAGGGGATGAAGATCGAAATTTCATCGACTTTCTGACCGATACTATTGTATACATAGATATCTACGGCAAGTGGGTTTTCGGAAGGAAGAGGGAATTCAATGGTAATTTCTTCGGTAAATGGATTGGGATAAGCGAGGTACTCCTCACCCTCTCCTTGGGTCGGAACAAAGGCGGCGTTCTTTTTAGCAATTGCTTCATCTAGCCAAAGGAGTCGATCTTTCAACCAACTTTTCAATTGGACCACTTCTTCATTGTAGCTATCTCCGACGATGGCATTGGGCCAAATGGCTACTCCCAGGATGGGCCATCGCTGAAAATTGCGAACTTGAGCTTCTCCTAGTAGATTGGCCAGGGAGTCGATATCCTGCATGATTTGCTCAGTTTTGAAACAGCCTTGCCGAAAACGGGCCCACCGGTCTTTGAGGAGTACCACAAAATCGGGATCCGTCATTAGCTTTCGCCACCAGAAATGAACCAGCCAATTGTCTTCTGGACAAAAATTGTTGTAATCCAATACCCAATCCTCAGTAGAGGGGCCCATACAGAAGTTGACATTGCCAAAGCCGAGGTTGAAATCCCAAACGGGGCCCGCCTTAATTAAGGGGTCAATACTATTTTTGTTTTTGTACAGATAGGTGCTCAAGCGATAGGCGTCCACGTTTTTACACATTTCATTGATTAGAATGAAATCGACAAAGCTGCTGGGATCAATGTATTTGTGGTAACCATCTAGACTGTCGTTGAATTCGGGAAAGGGTTGTCTCATCAGGTCCTCAAAATCTTGCATCAGTCCTTGGATGTAATTTTTTTGGGCATCGTTGAGGTCTTCGGATTTTGGGTAATGGTATTGGAAGACCGTACTTTGCCAGGCACCATCTTGGGGAGGATATTCGGAAGTCCAGCCTACGGAATTGATGCCTTCAAATTTATCCATTTTGAGCATATACCCTCCGGTAAGTTCATCTCCTGTTTGATCCGCCTCGCCTATTTTGTCAATATTTACACGGTTTTTGTCTCGCTTAATCTTTTCTAAAAGTAAATAGACGCCTCGATAATCTCCGTTGACAATGAGTTCACAGAATCGTCCTCGGGGGGCATAATCCATGATTTTTCCAGCGAGATGATAAGCCAAGGCATTGCGAATCAATGACTTGTCGCCGTAGGGGCCATGGAGAATCCAATCATTTTCTTTGGGCATCCCCAAAAGCGCTACATTGCGGTTGGAGCCATCTTCTTTTCTCGTTTCGAGCGCAAAAGATTTCTTATCGTAAGACTGTGATGAAGCACCTCTAATTTCAATTCCAATTAAGCCTTCATAGCCGTTGAATGGATCATCGAGGGCATTTCTTTGGTCGGGGCCATTATCGATAATGCCCATTTGGGCGGTGATCTTTGGTTCGTCCACAATAGTTGCCCCTTGGGTGTCGATGATGACAATGGGTAAATTGGAGTTGGAAAAGTTAACTTGGCCTTCTAAACTGAAAATGGGAAACAACAAAATCAAAGTCCATAAACGCCACAATCGGAAAGGAATCATTTTAAGCAACTTTAAGCAAGTTCAAAATAAGTTTGGTCCGCAAACCACAAGTACTACTTTTAGACTTCGCCGGACAGTTTATCGTTCATCTATTTGTGCTCTTAAAGCAGATGAGCTTTCGATTGATGTTTGGAGCATCCGTTGAAGCTGTAGACTGACTGGTCTACGTGTTTTTTGTTGACTTTGTTGGTTAGAATTGCGAAATAAGATAACCTTTTTGCTCCAAAATAAAAAAAGTGGCCGTATTCCTTAGGCCTCCGGTTGAAGGAGTCAATAAGGATACGGCCACTTGGACACAATGATGTCAATTCCGATGATGGTTGGTTGAAGGAGTAGAATCGGCTACATCGGGGATCGACATTACATACTAACTAGAGAATTGGGTGTTGTTATTTTAGTCATGATGCTTGATGATCTAGAAAAAGATGCAAGGGCCACCGTAGCGTACCTCAACGCCACAAATGTAACCCGAGTTGTAAGGATTACACCAAGAACCATTAGGTGGAAAAGTGAAAGATTCTCTACACTTTCTTGGATTCGGCCAAGCAGTCGTACGTGCGGTCATCTGAATGTAATCATAGGTTTCGGATTGAACTTCCTCCGCCGTTGTTTTAAAGTAGTCCACGACTAATCTTCCTTCTTCGTTGGATCCGTAAACGGTGTAATAATAGTCGCCACTTACATTTTTATGGACGTCTACATGACTGACGTCAGCGACAATTTCTGGAAATTGCTTTTCAAATCTAGCTTCTAATTCAGCATTGTGAATACTAGCGACATATTCATTGAGAATGAAGTCAGGAACTTCAGCTTTGTGGACATTCTTAGCTGGACCAAACGCAGTAGTGGCCAGAAACAATAAGGATAGAGAACATAAGACAAATGTGATTTTTTTCATAACATTTCTAGTTTTAATTAGAATGAGAAAATATGTTGTTGAATCGATTCCGATAAGTAAATGCATGGCTACGCCAATCACCTGATAATCAATGAGTCAGGTGGTCGAAAGTCGAATGTGATGTATAGTGTAGGCTGCTGATGTAAGGTTTGGAAATTTACATCAAAGGATCGTGAATAAGAAATACGGGGTATTTTAGCTTTGTGCTTGAAGGGTGATTCAAAGATAGGGAAAAAGATGACAATACACAACTTTCTTCACTTTTAACTCAAAATTAATGTTAGGTAATATGTGTGGTAGCAATAAGTCCGGGATTTCATTG